>NZ_AP014879.1:2100000-2382500 GCF_002355735.1 Sulfuricaulis limicola
ACGCCGCCACTGCGGAGATTTCGTGCTCGCAGGTGTGGCACTGGATACGCAGCAAGAAAGGCGTGCTCAGCGATGGGCGCAAGGTCACGCTGGAACTGGCGCAAAAGATGATTCCGGAAGAACTCCAGCGCATCCATATGTCGCTCGGCGAGAAGATTTATGCCGCTGGCAAATACGAACTCGCGGCGCAGTTGTTCGACAAGTTCATCGGCACCGAGCCGATGCCGGAGTTCCTGACGTTGCTCGGCTACGACTATCTCGACTGATAAAGATTTCTAAAAAATAAATAGACAGGATTAACAGGATTTACAGGATTAAAAATCTTGTAAACAAAAATCCTGTTAGTCCTGTGAATCCTGTCCAATTTTTCATTTTTTAAGGTGTAGTGCTCGACGTACCCGGTTGAGCTGGCGATTTCGGCGCCGGTTCGTCATCCTCGAACAGCCCCGGCGGCGGGGCGGCCTGCGGCGGATTGCCGTCGTAGATCTGGTTGACCCGGCGCTGGCGGTAGGCCTCACGCACGAAAATATACGGGTCCTGCCCGGCCGCCTGGTCGAGAATATCGCCGGCTTCGAGATACTGCGCGCGCTTGTCCACCACCTCCACCACCAGCATCTTGTCGCGCGTGCTGGTTTCTTCCATGTGATTCGGCGGATAGGTTTCCCAATCCACTGGCAGCGCCGCGCCGTCGCGCACGGTGCTTGGCCCGAGGAACGGCAGCACCAGATACGGCCCCTCGCCCACGCCCCACTTGCCCAGGGTCTGGCCGAAGTCCTCGTTGTGCTTCTCCATGCCCATTTTGCTCGCGACGTCGAACAGCCCGGCGATACCGATGGTGGAATTCACCAGGAAACGGCCCAGATCGGAGCCGGCCTGCTTCGGTTTGCCCTGCAATAGGTTGTTCAGCATGACCCCCGGGTCGTGCAGGTTACTGAAGAAATTCGAGATGCCTCTTCGCACCGGCTTGGGTGTGATCGCGCGGTAACCCTTGGCGACCGGTTTGAGCAGGTAGCGGTCAAACTTGTCGTTGAACGTGTACATAGCGCGGTTGAAACCTTCCAGCGGGTCGCGCGCGTTGTCCTGTTCCGCCTCGGTCTGCGCCGGCGGCGTTTCCTCGCCGGGACCTTGTTGCGTCGTGGCGCAGGCACTGACGCCGAGGAGACAGAGGCCAGCCAGCAGCAAACGGAATTGGCGGAGAAACAGGCGATGGATGCCGCTGGTTATTTTTTCAGACGGGAGATGGCGCACGCCGCTAGGCTAATGGAATTCCGGGATTTCTGCAAAGTCCGTGAGCGGCGCTAACGCTCATACGTTCCCACGATCTCGGCCTGCGAAAGGATATGCCCTTTCATGGCGCCCTCGAGCCTGGCCTTGGTCGGGTGCTTCAGATCTGGCAACACTGTATCCAGCGCATAAAGTTTGTGGAAATAACGATGGCGGCCGATGGGTGGACAGGGTCCGCCATAACCCGTGCGCTTCCAGTCGTTGACGCCCCCCAACGTTCCCTGCGGCAGATTCTTCGATGCGACATGCTCCGGCAAACCGGTGGCTGTCGGTGGAATGTTGTAGAGCAACCAATGCACCCAGGTCATTTTGGGCGCCTTGGGGTCGGGCGCGTCGGGATCATCCACGATGAGAACAAGGCTTTTGGCAGCGGACGGCACGCCGGACCAGGCCAGCGGTGGTGAAACGTCGTCGCCATCGCAGGTGTAGCGCGACGGAATCTCCTCCTGGTCGCGGAACGCTGTGGAAGTCAGGATCAGGGACATGGCACGCCTCCTTGGTCGCCGGCGGAAAGTACCGTTGTAATCCCTCGTTGCGCGCTGCACAAGACTGGTGCGCGCCCTATTCCAACTGTGCCTTGTTGGTGCCCCATTTTTGGTATCGCGAGCTTATCTGGCTGTTTTTACAGCGCTTTGTCGGTGGCACATGGATTGCTGAATACGCCGGGATATTAAATGAAAAACCGGTAATGAATCGACCGATCAGAACCACCTGTCCCTATTGCGGTGTCGGGTGCGGCGTGCTCGCGGCCGTCGCCGCCGACGGCACGACGGAAATCCGCGGCGATTCCGAACATCCCGCGAATTTCGGGCGGCTGTGCTCCAAGGGCGCCGCGCTCGGCGAAACCCTGGGCCATTCCGAGCGCCTGCTGCATCCCGAAGTCCGGGGTAAAGCTTGCGACTGGAACACGGCGCTGGATGCCGTGGCGAATGGTTTCGCCCGCGCGATCCGCGAGCACGGCCCCGACAGCGTGGCGTTTTATGTCTCCGGCCAGTTGCTGACGGAGGATTATTACGTCGCCAACAAGCTCATGAAGGGCTTCATCGGTTCGGCCAACATCGACACCAATTCGCGCCTGTGCATGTCTTCCAGCGTCGCCGGCCACCAGCGCGCCTTCGGCAGCGACACGGTGCCCGGCAATTACCAGGACCTGGAACTGGCGACCCTGATCGTCCTGATCGGCTCCAACACCGCCTGGTGCCATCCCGTCATTTACCAGCGCATCCGCGCGGCCAAGGAAAAAAATCCCGATCTCAAGATCGTCGTCATCGATCCACGCCAGACTGCCACCAGCGAGATCGCCGATCTGCATTTGCCGGTAAAACCGGGAAGCGATGCCCTGCTGTTCAACGGCCTGCTGGCGTATCTGCACGATCGCGGTGACAGCAACACGCATTTTGTCGATGCATTTACCGAAGGCATGCAGCCGGCGCTGGATGCCGCCCATGCCTGTGCGCCCTCCACGGCCGCCGTCGCCAGCGGCTGCGGCCTGCGGGAACAGGACGTGACGCGGTTTTACCTGTGGTTTTCCGTCAACGAAAAAACCGTCAGCGTATATTCCCAGGGCATCAACCAAACCTCCAGCGGCACCGACAAGGTCAACGCCATCATCAACTGTCATCTGCTCACGGGGCGCATCGGGCGTCCGGGCATGGGGCCGTTCTCGGTCACGGGCCAGCCCAACGCCATGGGCGGGCGCGAAGTCGGCGGGCTCGCGAACCAGTTGGCGGCGCACATGAATTTCGACGCGGGGAATGTAGACCGCGTGCGCCGCTTCTGGAACAGCTCGAATGTCGCGCAGAGGCCCGGCTTGAAGGCCGTGGACCTGTTCCGCGCCGTGGGCGAAGGCAAAATCAAGGCGCTGTGGATCATGGCCACCAATCCCGCCGTGAGCCTGCCGGACGCCGACCGCGTGCGGGAGGCGCTGGCGCAATGCGAGTTCGTGGTCGTTTCCGACTGCGTGCGCGCCACCGACACCACGGCCTATGCGCATGTGCTGCTGCCGGCCAGCGCTTGGGGCGAGAAAAACGGCACCGTCACCAATTCCGAACGCCGCATTTCGCGCCAGCGCGCGTTCCTGGAACCGGCGGGCGAGGCGCGGCCGGATTGGTGGATCGTCAGTGAAGTCGCGCGGCGCATGGGTTATGCCCAGGCGTTCGACTACCACTCCCCCGCCGATATTTTCCGCGAGCATGCCGCACTTTCCGGATTTGAAAATGACGGCAAGCGCGATTTCGATCTCGGCGCGCTCGCGACACTCGCTGACGCGGAATACGAGGGATTCTCGCCGATCCAGTGGCCGGTGCCGCGGGACCGCCCGCAGGGCACGCCTCGGATGTTCGCCGATGGCCGGTTTTACACCGAAAACCACAAGGCTCGCTTCGTGGCGGTGACACCGCGCGGTCCGTTCAATGAAAAAGACGACGAATATCCGCTGGCGCTCAACACCGGGCGGGTGCGCGATCACTGGCACACGCTCACGCGCACCGGCCTGTCGCCACGGTTGTCGGGACATATCGTGGAGCCCTTCGCCGAGATTCACCCGCAGGATGCGCGGCAACACGGCATCAAGGACGGCACGCTGGTATCGCTGGCCACACGCTGGGGCGAGATGCTGGCGCGCGCCCGTGTGACCGAGACGCAAAGGCCCGGCAGCGTGTTCGCGCCGATCCACTGGAATGATCAATACGCGCGGCGGGCACGCGCCGATGCGCTGGTGAATCCGGCCACCGATCCGGTGTCGGGCCAGCCGGAATTCAAGCACACGCCGGTGAACGTCACGCCGTATCAAGCCGCCTGGCATGCCTTCCTGCTGTCACACCGGCGGCTCGACGTCGCCGATGCCTCCTATTGCGCGCGCGCCACCGGCCAGGGTTTCTGGCGCTACGAACTCGCGGGCGAAACGCCGTCCTGGGACTGGCCACGCTGGGCGCGGGCGCTGTTGTGCGCCCCGCTCGAAAACGGCGTACGCACGGAATGGATCGATTATCTCGACAGCGGCGCCGGCCAGTACCGCGGCGCGCGCCTGCTCGGCGGGCGTCTGGAAAGCTGCCTGTTCGTCGCGCGCACCCCCGAACTCCCGGCACGCGACTGGCTGGCCTCGCTGTTCAGCCGCGATGCCCTCACGCGCGAGGAACGCATGCACCTGCTCGCCGGCACCCTGCCGTCACAGGCCGCGGGCGCGAGCGGCGGCATCGTCTGCGCCTGTTTCAGCGTGGGAAAGAATTCGATCATCGACGCCATACGCGAAAAGCGTCTCGGCACAGCGGAGGAAGTGGGTCAGTGCCTCAAGGCCGGCACCAATTGCGGTTCCTGCATTCCGGAGATTAAGGCTTTGCTGCGGCAGGCGCAGTCGGCGGCGTAATAATATCAATCGCATGGCGCGTGGTACGCGCCCTACGTTAGCCAAGCGAGATGTAGGGCGCGTACCACGCGCCGAATTATTATTCTGACTCGCCAAAATTTCCCTCGTCGATTATCGACGCATCAATCCCCCAATCAGGCGGATATACACTAGACGCCACGTGCCGGTGGAATGTCGAATAAGGCCAGTCTCCCGCACGTTTGATATAGCCGTGTTTGACCGGATTCCAGTGAATGTAATCGACATGACATCGATAATCGTTCTCGTCCCGGATCAGATGTTCCCAATAACGATGCTGCCAGAGCGTCCCTTGCTTGCGTTGGGTACGCCACGCTGTCATGAGATCAGGGCGATTTAAGCGAGTGCTACAGCGCTGCGTGACAATGCGCTTGATGACTTGCCATCGCGTCGAGAAATCATGATCACCAGACGGCAATGTCCAGATGCAATGCAGATGATCTGGCAACAGTGCCCAAGCCTCAATAGTGAAAGGGTGGGATTGCCTGACCGATGCAATGCCTTCGCGCAATGCCGTCCGGATATCGTCATCCAGCAGAATGGCCTGACGACTAAGGGTGTTGACGGTAAAGAAATATGTCCCGCCGCTGACATTGGCTCGCCGGTAATTCGGCATGCGGGAATTATATTCAGCTGGCGCGTGATACGCGCCCTACATATACAGGCATAAAAAAGGGAGCCGAAGCTCCCTTTTTTATTGCTTAAGAGTGAAACGCTCAGGAGACCTGTTCTTCCTGCAAGGCCTTGATGGACAGGCGGATGCGGCCCTGCTTGTCCACTTCCAGCACCTTGACCCGGACGACCTCGCCTTCCTTCAGCTTGTCGCCCACGTTCTCGACGCGCTCGCGCGAGATCTGCGAGATGTGCACCAGGCCGTCCTTGCCGGGCAGGATGGTGACGAAGGCGCCGAAATCCATGAGCTTGGCGACCTTGCCCTCGTAGACCATGCCGACTTCGACGTCGGCGGTGAGCTGCCTGACGCGGCGCACGGCTTCCTGCGCGGCGACGTTGTCGGCCGAGGCGATCTTGACCGTGCCGTCGTCCTCGATGTCGATGGTGCAGCCGGTTTCCTCGGTGAGCGCGCGGATGGTGGCGCCGCCCTTGCCGATGACGTCGCGGATGCGCTCCGGGTTGATCTTGATGGCGATGATGCGCGGGGCGTACTCGGAGAGTTCGGCGCGCGGCGCGGAAATCGCCTTGCTCATCTCGCCCAGGATATGCAGCCGGCCTTCCTTCGCCTGCTTGAGCGCGACTTCCATGATCTCCTTGTTGATGCCCTCGATCTTGATGTCCATCTGCAGCGCGGTCACGCCGTTGGTGGTGCCGGCGACCTTGAAGTCCATGTCGCCGAGATGGTCCTCGTCACCGATGATGTCGGTGAGCACGGCGAAACGCTTTTCTTCCTTGATCAGGCCCATGGCGACGCCCGCGACCGGGGACTTGATGGGCACGCCGGCGTCCATCATGGACAGCGAGGCGCCACAAACGGTGGCCATGGAGCTGGAGCCGTTGGATTCGGTGATCTCGGACACCACGCGCAGGACGTACGGATAGGTTTCCATGTCCGGCAGCACGGCCACGACGGCGCGCTTGGCCAGACGCCCGTGACCGACCTCGCGGCGCTTGGGGCTGCCGACGCGGCCGACTTCACCCACCGAGTACGGGGGGAAGTTGTAATGCAGCATGAACGGGTCTTTGCGCTCGCCTTCCAGGGCGTCGATGATCTGCGCGTCGCGCCCGGTGCCGAGCGTGGTGACGACCAGCGCCTGGGTCTCGCCGCGCGTGAACAGCGCGGAACCGTGGGTGCGCGGCAACACGCCGGTGCGGATGGTGATGGGGCGCACGGTGCGGGTGTCGCGGCCGTCGATGCGCGCGGCACCGGAAAGAATCTTGTCGCGCACGGTGCGGTATTCGATGTCACCGATAATTTTCTGGACCTTTTCCTTGGTGCCGGCGGGTGCGCCTTCGGCCGCGTGCTTGCCGATCGCCATCTCGCGGATCTCGGCGATGCGATCCTGGCGCGCGGTCTTCTCCTTGATGCCATAGCCCTCGGCGATGAGCGGGCCGAATTCAGCCTGCAGGGTGTTCTTGAGCGCGCTGTCCTCGACCGGCGGCTGCCAAGCCCAGGGTTGCACGCCGGCGTCTTTGACTAATTCATTGATCGCCTTGATCGCGGCCTGCATCTGTTCGTGACCAAACATGACGGCGCCGAGCATGACTTCTTCCGACAACTGCTGCGCCTCGGATTCGACCATCAGCACCGCTTTCTCGGTGCCAGCGACCACGAGGTTGAGCTGGGAATCCACCAGTTCCTTGTTGCCCGGGTTGAGCAGGTACTGGCCGCCCTGGTAGCCGACGCGCGCGGCGCCGATGGGGCCGTTGAACGGCGCGCCCGAAAGCTTGAGCGCCGCGGAGGCGCCGAGCATGGCGACGATATCGGCATCGATATCCGGGTCCACCGAGATAACGGTGGCGATGATCTGGACTTCGTTGGTGAAACCTTCGGGAAACAGCGGACGGATGGGACGGTCGATGAGGCGCGAGGTGAGGATTTCCTTTTCCGAGGGACGGCCTTCACGCTTGAAGAATCCGCCCGGGATGCGGCCGGCGGCGAAGGTTTTTTCCTGATAATCCACGGTCATGGGGAAAAAATCCTTGCCGGGCATCGGTTCCTTCATGGTCACCGCGGTGGCCAGCACCACGGTATCGCCCATGCTGGCGACGCAGGCGCCGCTGGCCTGGCGCGCGATCTCGCCGGTTTCCAGGGTGACGGTGTGTTTGCCGTACTGAAAAGATTTCGTGATTTTTGCCAAGGCCATGTCCTCGAATTACTTCCTTAAAGAGATTGAGTTGCCACAGAGATCACAGAGGTCACAGAGTTAAAAACTGTTTTCTTTTTCTATCTCGGTGTTCTCTGTGATCTCTGTGGCTAAAGTATTTGATTTTCAAACAACAGGCTTACTTGCGCAGGCCGAGCCGCTCGATGAGCGCGCGGTAACGGTCGCTGTCGGAGTTCTTCAGGTATTCGAGCAGCTGGCGGCGCTTGTTCACCATCTTCAGCAGACCGATGCGCGAATGATGATCCTTCGGATGGGTCTGAAAATGGCTGGATAATTCTTCGATTTGGGTGGACAGCAGGGCAACCTGGACCTCGGGCGAGCCCGTGTCTCCTTCGTGAGTCTGGTATTCCTGCATGACCTTGGCCTTGGTCTCGCGGGGGACGGTCATCAATATTTACCTCAATTTTCTGTCAGTTACGCTTTGGAGGGCGCGTATTCTACCTGCGGGGGGACCCCGCCTCAACCGCCAATATCGGGTCCGAACGCGCCGTACGGACCGCCTGTTTCATGCCTGTTTCAGGGATTTTCACCCAGTGCCAGCAGGCGCCGCGGCGCCACCCGCCCGTCGTCCTGCACTTCCCCCATGCCGAGAAAGCGCGTGTCGCCCTCGTACAGCCGTACCCAGCCGGGTTTGAAGCCATGCTGGGTCGACACCGATTGCCCCTGTTTCAGGTAATGGGCCGCGAGCGGCGTCAGGTGCACGTCCGGCAGCTCGTGCAGCACGCTGTCCACCGGCTGCAACAGCCGGGCGCGCTCCACCGGGGTCTCCAGGGCCTGCAAACGCTCGAGCGGCACGGCATTTTCGATGCCGACGTGGCCGATGCCGGTGCGGCGCAACTGCACCACATGCGCCCCGCAGCCCAGGATCTCGCCCAGGTCGTGCGCCAAGCTGCGCACATAGGTGCCCTTGGAGCAGGCAATCTCCAGTGTCAGCAGGTCGTTTTCGAGGCTTAACAGCTTGATTTCATGGATGGTGATGCGGCGCGGCTCGCGCTCGATCTCCACCCCGGCGCGGGCCAGCTTGTAGAGCGCCTCACCCTGGTGCTTGATGGCGGAATACATCGGCGGCACCTGTTCGATCTCGCCGCGAAAACGCTCCAGCGCGCGCTCGATGTCGCGCCGACCGGCGCCGACCGGGCGCGTGGCCGTGACCTCGCCCTCGCTGTCGTAGGTGGTGGTGCTCTGCCCGAGCCGGAAAACCGTCCAGTAACGCTTGTCGGCGTTGAGCAGGAACTGGGTCAGCTTGGTGGCCTCGCCGAAGAACAGCGGCAACAGCCCGGTGGCGATGGGGTCGAGGCTGCCCGAATGCCCGCCCTTGCAGGCGTTGAGCAGGTGCTTGACCGTCTGCAGCGCCTGGTTCGAGGTCAGGCCCACCGGCTTGTCGAGCAACATCACTCCGCTCAGGGGATCACAATGGCGACGCTGCCGCTTCACTGCTTCGGTATCCTCGTTTCAAAAAAATTCACAGGATTAACAGGATTGTTCAGGATTTACAGGATTAAGGATTTCAAAAATCCTGTAAATCCTGAACAATCCTGTTTATTTGCTTTTAGTTTTACTGTCTTCAGTAATCGCCTGTTCGATCAGGCTGTCGATGCGCGCGCCGCGTTCCACCGATTCGTCGAAATAAAACCGCAGTGCCGGCACGCTGCGCAACGACACCCGTTCCATCAGGGCATGCCGCAGGAATCCGGCGGCGCGGTTGAGCGACTTGGTCGTCTGCTTCGCCTCCGCCGCGCCACTCAGCAGCGAATAATAGATACGGGCGGAAGACATGTCGCGCGACACCTCCGCCCCCGTGATCGTGATCTGGTGTGCGTGCGGGTCGTCGAGCTCGCGCGGGATGAGCATGGCGAGTTCACGCCGGATGAGTTCAGCGACGCGCCGCGGGCGATTGGATTCTGTTTTCATAAAGAATATGGAACCGCAGATGAACGCGGGAAATTACAGATAAGCAGAAAATTTATCCGCGTTACAGGAAAATTACAGGGTCCGGGCGACCTCGACGCGCTCGAAGACCTCGATCTGGTCGCCGACCTTGACGTCGTTGTAATTCTTGACGGCGATGCCGCATTCGAGTCCGGCCTTGACCTCACCGGCGTCGTCCTTGAAGCGGCGCAGGGATTCGAGCTCGCCTTCGAAAACCACCACGTTGTCGCGCAGCACGCGGATCGGGCGATTGCGTTTCACCACCCCTTCGACCACGTAGCAGCCGGCGACGGCGCCCATCTTGGGTGAGCGGAACACGTCGCGTACCTCGGCCAGTCCCAGCATCTGCTCCTTGATCTGGGGACTGAGCATGCCGCTCATGGCGGCCTTGACCTCTTCCACCGCGCTATAAATGACGTTGTAGTAATGCACGTCCACACCCTGATGTTCGATTATCTTGCGTGCAGCGCTGTCGGCGCGCACGTTGAAGCCGATGATGACGGCATTCGACGCCACCGCCAGGTTCACGTCCGATTCGGTGATGCCGCCGACCATGCCGTGCACCACCTTGACCTTCACTTCGGGTGTGGAAATCTTCTCGAGCGCGACCGTGAGCGCTTCGATGGAGCCCTGCACGTCGGCCTTGATGATGAGATTGAGGGTCTTGGCCCCTTCGTCCTCTTTCAGCTGCTCGAACACGTCGGACAGTTTCGCCGCCTGCTGGCGCGCGAGCTGCACGTCCTTGAACTTGCCCTGGCGGTAGAGCGCGATCTCGCGCGCCTTGCGCTCGGATTCGACCACCATGACTTCCTCGCCGGCGCTCGGCACGCCGGACAGGCCCTGGACTTCAACCGGGATCGAGGGTCCGGCATCTTTGATCTGCCGGCCTTTCTCGTCGAACATGGCGCGCACGCGCCCGTATTCGCGGCCGGCGAGAATCACGTCGCCCTTGCGCAGCGTGCCGCGTTGCACCAGCACCGTGGCCACCGGACCGCGCCCCTTGTCGAGACGCGCCTCCACCACCAGACCCGCGGCGGGGCCGGTCTTGGGGGCTTTCAGTTCCAGCACCTCGGCCTGCAGCAAAACGGCCTCGAGCAGCTTGTCGATGCCTTCGCCGGTCTTGGCGGAGACGTTCACAAATATTTCACTGCCGCCCCATTCCTCGGCAACGACTTCGTGTTTGGTGAGTTCCTGGCGTACGCGATCGGGTTGCGCCTCGGGTTTGTCGATCTTGTTCACCGCCACCACCAGTGGCACCTTGGCGTTGCGCGCGTGATGCACCGCCTCGACCGTCTGCGGCATGACGCCGTCGTCGGCCGCCACCACCAGAATAACGATATCGGTGGCCTTGGCGCCGCGGGCACGCATGGCGGTAAAGGCCTCGTGGCCGGGCGTGTCCAGGAAAGTGACGACGCCCCGGGGTGTCTCCACGTGATAGGCGCCGATGTGCTGGGTGATGCCGCCGGCCTCGCCCGAGGCCACCTTGGCCTTGCGGATGTGATCGAGCAGCGAGGTCTTGCCGTGATCGACGTGACCCATGACGGTGACGACGGGCGGGCGCGGCTCGGCCTCCGCGGCGGCTTCGGCCGTGGGCGCGGCAAGCAGATCTTCGGGAGAACTCGGCTTGGCTTCCTTGACGACGTGGCCCAGTTCCTCGACCACGAGCGTGGCGGTGTCGCGGTCGAGCACCTGGTTGATCGTGACCATCGTGCCCATTTGCATGAGCACCTTGATGACCTCGGCCGCCTTGATGGACATCTTCTGGGCCAGTTCGGCCACGGTGACGGTTTCGGGCAGCGCCACTTCATGCACGATCGGCGCAGTGGGCCGCTCGAAACCGTGCTGACCGGTAACGCTGGTAACGACCGGCCGGCTGGAAACATGTTTGACCTTGCGCCGCAGCTTCTTGCCGGCCGCCAGATGCAGCTGGCCGCGCTCGCGCTCTTCGAGTTTCTCCAGCCGTTCTTTCTTGCCCTTGTGCGGCTTCTTCACTTCTTTGGCCGGCGCTGCCGGCGCGGGCTTGATGGCGGGTTTCGCCGCCGGTGGCGCCGGTTCGACCTTCGGCGCCGCGGGAATTTCCGCCACCGGGGCCTCGGCCACCGGCGCGCTCACCGGGGCTTCCGCCAGGCTCGGTGCCGCTACCGCCGCCTCGACCGGCTCTTCGACCGGTGCCTCTTCCGTCGGGGCAGGCACTTCCTCGACGGCCGTGCGCTTGATGAAGGTGCGTTTCTTGCGCACCTCGACCTGCACCGTGCGGCTGGCGCCGGTGCGCGTGCTCTGGATGACCTGGCTGGTGGATTTGCGCTTGAGCGTGATCTTCTTCTTGGCCGCGCTTTCATCGCCGCCGCCGTGACTGGCGCGCAGGTAATGAAACAGCTTTTCCTTTTCGTCGTCGCTCAGCGCGTCGTCCGCGCTTTTGGCCGCGATGCCGGCGGCGTCGAGCTGGCGCAGCAGCGTCTCGGGCGGGATGCCGATCTGGTCTGCGAAGCCTTTTATCGTGATTTGCGTCATAAGCCTTCAATAATATGAGATCAAACCGCCAAGGCGCCAAGGTCGCCAGGAAAAGCAATATAGATATGAAAAATCTTGGCGTTCTTGGCGTCTTGGCGGTTCAAAATCTTATTCATTTCATCGAGTCCCTGAAAACGGGCGCTTATCCCGCCTGCTGGCCCTCGAACCACGGCGCGCGCGCCGTCATGATCAGCTCGCTGGCGCGTTCCGGCGTCATGCCCTCGATCTCGAGCAGGTCGTCCACCGCCTGTTCCGCCAGCTCTTCCATGGTCTTGATGCCGCGGGCGGCCAGCAGATGCGCGGTGTTCTCATCCATGCCCTGCATTTCGAGCAGATCCTGGGCCGGCTCGGCCAGGCTGATCTTCTCTTCCTGGGCAATGGCCTTGGTCAGCAGCAGGTCACGCGCGCGGTTGCGCAGCTCGTCCACCAGTTCGTCGTCGAATTCCTCGATGGCGAGCAGTTCCTGCTTCGGCACGTAGGCGATCTCGTCGAGATTGGTGAAACCCTCCTGCACCAGCACCGTGGCGACGTTTTCGTCCACCGCCAGCTGATCCATGAACAGCTTGATGGCGTTGGCCGCTTCCTGAGTGCCTTTTTCCTGGGCCGTCTGCTCGGTCATGATGTTCAGCTCCCAGCCGGTCAGCTCGGAGGCCAGGCGTACGTTCTGGCCGCTGCGGCCGATGGACTGGGACAACTGCTTCTCGTCCACGATCACGTCCATGCTGTGCGACTCCTCGTCCACCACGATGGACTGCACTTCCGCGGGCGCGAGCGAGTTGATCACGAACTGCGCCGGATTTTCCGACCACAGGATGATGTCCACGCGCTCGCCGCCGAGTTCGTTCGACACGCTTTGCACGCGCGAGCCGCGCATGCCGACGCAGGCGCCGATGGGATCGATGCGCGCATCGGAGGAGCTCACTGCGATCTTGGCGCGCAGCCCCGGGTCGCGCGCCGCGCCGTGAATGGTGATCAGGCCTTCGCCGGCTTCGGGAACCTCGAGCTTGAACAGCTCAACGAGCAGCCTGGGCGCCACACGCGACAGGAACAGTTGCGGGCCGCGCGGCACGGATTTGACCTCTTCCAGCAGGGCGCGGATGCGATCGCCCGGACGCAGGCCCTCGCGTGGAATCATGGTGTTCTTGGAGAGCAGCGCTTCGGCGTTGCCGAGGTCGACGATGGCGTCGCCGCGCTCCAGGCGCTTGACCACGCCCGTGACCATCTCGCCCTGGCGGTCCTTGTAGAGGTTGACGATCTGCTCGCGCTCGGCCTCGCGCACCTTCTGCATGATGACCTGCTTGGCCGCCTGCGCCGCGATGCGGCCGAACTCGACCGGCTCCAGCGGGGACTCGATGAATTCGCCGGCTTGGATGCCGGGCTTGATGGCCTGGGCCTCGGTCAGCTTGTACTGGCGGTCGGGGAACTCGACTACCTCGGTTTCGTCGGGAATGACTTCCCAGCGGCGGAAGGTGTCGTAGGCGCCGGTGTCGCGATGGATCGCAACGCGCGCGTCGATGTCGCCCTTGTGACGCTTGCGCGTGGCGGTGGCCAGGGCCGCTTCGAGCGCCTGGAAAATGATTTCCTTGTCGACGCCTTTTTCGCGCGACACGGCATCCACGATAATCAGTACTTCGTTGCCCATCATAAATTACTCTCCCGTCACGCCCGCCGTTCAGAACCGGGGCACCAGTCGTGCCCGCTCCATGTCATCGAACGCCAGGCTGAAACTCTCTTTGTCCACTTCCACCACGACATGGTCCGTCGCCACTTCCACCAGCCTGCCGGAGAAGTTGCGCCGTCCCAGCACCGGCTGCTGCATCTTGACCTTGACGGTCTCGCCGACGAAGCGCCGGAAATCCTCCGGCTTGACCAGCGGCCGGTCGAGGCCGGGTGAAGACACCTCCAGGGTGTACTGCCCCGGCAGCGGGTCCTCGACATCCAGCAGCGCGGACAACTGCCGGCTCACTTTGGCGCAGTCGTCCACGTTCACGCCCCGGGGGCTGTCTATATATACCCGCAACGTGGGGCTGTGGTGGCTGCCGGCCATTTCCACATCCACGAGCTCGAATCCCATGGCGCTGACACCGGGCTCCAGCAGCTTGCGCAAATCCGCCCGCGTCGTCTGCATATTTTCCAGTCCCATAAAACACAAAGTGGGCGCGCGGCCCACTTCTTGTTACTTGCTCTTGATACGGCTGAATCCCGGCTGGATTATAAGCACTTCCCGCGGGTTCGGAAAGTAGCCGCGAAATCCGGAATAAAAAGGCCCCGGAGGGGCCGAATCACAAAATTGGTAGCGGGGGCAGGATTTGAACCTGCGACCTTCGGGTTATGAGCCCGACGAGCTGCCAGACTGCTCCACCCCGCAGCAGGACGCGAAGTCTAACGGCGGAACTGGATTAATTCAAGGAAATATAGGTACTTAACCGATCACTAATGTTCGGTTTTATGACGACGGCTCGTGCCGGCGTGAATATCAGACAGATATTTTGTCCGTGGCGGCAGGCTGGCGCTGCCGCAGGGCGTCAACGCAATAGATATAGGCGATCCAGCCGAGGATTCCGCTGATCAGGCTTGCCAGGGCATTGAACAAAATCGGGCCGTCGGCGGGCAGAAATCCCGCCGCCAGCGCGGGCACGAGCACCATCAGCGCCAAAAAAACAGAATGCGACAACCTGGTCCAGGCAATGCGCAGCGCGGCCTTGAGGCCGGACAGCAGCCGGAACTCCCGCTGCACGAACACCAACGGCAGCCAGTAGACGAAGACGAAGGCCAACATGCCCGTCATGGGACCAAAATACGTCGTGAGCGTTTGCGTCAGGGCCTCGAGGTTCGAGCCTGTCAGCAACAAGGCCACGAGCACCAGCACATTCATGACCACGGCAAACAACAGGCCGGCCTTGAGCAGCAGCCACACAAACGCGGCAAAAACCGCCTTGCCTGCCCGGATGACTTCGCCAACCGGCAAGGCCTCCCGTCCCTGCGACAGGGCCTGAAACGCACCCGCCTGCAGATAGAAGAACAGCATCAAGGCCATGGCAGTCAGGAAAATGGCCAGCATCGACAGCAGCGGTGCGGCGTCCTCGGGCACGCGCCATTGCAGCATGAACATCAGCAGCAGCTGTGCCGCCAGCACGAACCAGATGCCCGGGCTGAGCACGGCGCGGACCATGGCATGCAGCCTGAGCTCACCCTCGGTACGCACGGGAATATCGCGAATAACTTCCTGCATCAGTCAGGTAATCGGGAACGGGGGATTATTGGAAATTTAACCGAAGTTATAGTGTTTCCTGACCGGGCTCAGGATCTCCCAGGTACAGGACAGGCCGGCGGGAAACGAAACCAGATCGTTTTCCGTTATTTTCACCGGCTCGCCGCCGTCCGGCGTCACGATCGCCTCGCCTTCGAGGATATAGCAGGTTTCCTTCTGATCGTATTTCCAGGGGAACCTGGACACTTCCTTGTCCCAGATCGGCCAGTCATAGACGCCGATGACATCGAGTTTCATGGGCGATGGATCGTGTTCAACGTGGATTTGCATCATGGGGTCTCGGCTTCTCTTCCTGGCGCGGTAAGCAGTCCATTTTACGTCGGCAGGCCGAACCCCGGCAACGCATGCGCCGGTGGCGCCTGATCGGTCTCTCCGCGCAGTTCGTCGGGTCGGACGTGCAGCGGACATTGGATGCAAAAACAGCGTCTATACTCAATATTGATAAAACCCCGTGAAAGGCAGACACGGCCCGATTCTGCCGCCGTGAGCTGTCGAGCGTGAGCCTCCCGCGTTTTTCCAAGGACCTGCGTACCGACCAGTCGCTGCGACACTCGGTACGCGACGGTGTGGCCTATTCCGTCATGGCCGGCGCCGGCGAGCACTATCTCTCCGCCTACGCCCTGTTCCTCAAGGCCACGACCGCCCAGATCTCCTGGCTCGCCGCCTTCCCCTCGCTGATCGGATCGTTCGCGCAACTGTTCTCGGCCTGGCTGGCAAGCCGCCTCGGCCGGCGCAAGGGCATCATCCTGTTCGGCGTGGCGCTGCAGACCCTCATGTGGCTGCCGATCATCTGGCTGCCCTATTTCTTTCCGGCGCATGCCGTGGCCACTCTCATCGTCTGCGTCACGCTGTATTTCGCCGGCGGCCATCTGGCCGCGCCGGTGTGGAACAGCCTCATGGGTGATCTCGTGCCGGAACGGCGACGCGGGCGTTTCTTCGCGCGCCGCACCTGGCTCATGAGCATGATGCATTTCCTGGCGCTGGTCGGCGCCGGGTTGCTGCTGCACGGATTCGAAACGACGCAACGCGTGCGGCTCGGATTCATGCTGCTGTTCACCCTGGCGGCGCTGGCACGGCTCTACTCCGCCACCCAGCTCGCGCGCATGCACGATCCCGGCCGTGTTCCCGCGCCCATCGACTGGCCGGCGCTGCCCGGACTGTGGCAGCGGATGCGCGGGTCGGATTGCGCGCGCTTCAGCTTTTTCTTCGCCGCCATGCAGTTCGCGGTGGCGATCGCGTCACCGCTCTTCGTGGTTTACATGCTGCGTGATCTCGGCTTCTCCTATCTCCAGTACATGATGTCCACGGCGCTCGCGGTACTGGCGCAGGTCGGCAGCCTGCGCATGTGGGGCCGGCTGGGCGACATTTTCGGCAACCGCGTCATTCTCAGAGTCACCGGCTCCGTGATCCCGGTTTTCCCCTTGCTGTGGCTGGTCTCCCCCAACTTCGCCTACGTCGCGGTGCTGCAGATGTTCGGCGGGGTTTTCTGGGCCGGCTTCAGCCTGAGCGCCACCAACTACCTGTACGATTCCGTCGCCCCCGAGCGCCGCGCGGCCTACAGCGCGGTGCATAACGTGTTCGCCAGCCTCGCTGTCTTCGCCGGCGCTCTGCTCGGCGGTTTCCTGAGTCTGGTGGTTCCGGAAAGCTTCACGCTGTTCGGCAGCACCTGGCGCTGGACCAGCAGCCTGTGGGGCGTGCTGGTGGTGTCGAGCCTGGCCCGTGGCATCGTGGCCTTGTCGCTGGCACCGACCCTGCGCGAGGTGCGCGAGGTGCGCCGGCTCACGGCCGTGGGGCTGATGTGGCGGGTGGCGCGGTTCAACGCGCTGGCGGAACTGATCTTCGGCATGCTGGCGTTCACCCGCCGGCGCCTGCGCTCCTCCGGCCCGGCCTGATCCGGGCTACCGGCCCGCTTTACACCAGAAAAATCCAGTAGACCAGCGCATTCACCAGCGTCAGGGGGATGCCGACGCGCGCGAATTCAACGAAGCCCAGGGTGTGGCCGGTTTTGCGCTCGGCGTTCTGGATGATGATGATGTTGCTGGCCGCTCCCAGAATGAAAAGATTTCCCGCGATGGTCGAGCCGGCCGCGAGCGCCAGCAGTTCCGGCGTACCGGCGCCGCTATGCATGAGCAGCGGCAGGTAAAGCGCCACCAGCGGGACGTTGGATATCAGCTGGCTCAACAGCACGCTGACCGGAAGAATCGCGCCCATCGAAGCCACATCGAGATTCCAGCGCGCCAGCAGCGACTGGAAAAATCCCGAATCCCAGACGCTTTCCATGAGCACGAACATGGCCGCGAAGAACACCAGCGTGCGCCAGTCGATATGGCGCAGAATCAGAAACCGTTTTGCGCTGAACAGCAGGATGGGCGCGGCGGCGATCAGGGCGATCCAGGTCAGCCGGAAATTCACCTGCGGCAGCACGAACGCCAGCGCCACCTTGAAGGCAACGAGGAGCATCATCAGGATCAGCGACAAGCGCGCCAGTTGCGCCAGTCGCGGATCGCGCAATTCCTGCCGCGTGTGCACCAGTGCCTCGCCGTGAAAGCTCTCGTGATAGAAAAACCTGAGGATGAAAAACGCCGCCAGCAGGTTGATGGCCGTCGGCAGCGCCAGATACCGGAAAAACTCCACGAACGGGTTTTGCATCCGCCCGTAAATGGATATCAGCAGGTTCTGGGGGTTGCCGATCGGGCTCATGACGCTGCCCAGGGTCACGGCAAAGGCCAGTGCCAGCAGCAGAACCTTGGGTGACATGCGGTGCTGTTTCGCCAGCAACAGGACCAGCGGCGTGCCGATGATCGCCAGCGTGTCGTTCATCAGGAAGGCCGAGGCGAATCCGGCGCCGAACAGGATGGCCAGAATCAGGCCATCGGCGGTCCTGGCGCGCCGGAAGATTTTATGGGAGAGATGAAACAGGTAGCCGCTCTCTTCCAGCGCCTGCCCGACCACGAATACCCCGAAGAGAAACAGCATCACGTCCAGGTCGATGGCGCGCAGCGCCTGCGCGGGACCGATCTGGCCCGTGACCAGCACCGCCACGGCCCCAAGCAGCATGATCTGCCACAGCCCGAAGTGGAAATTACCTATGCGGCGCACGGCGATCAGCGTGAATACACCCAGCAGGACGATAATGGAAATGTACATGCCTGGTGCCGCGATGACCGGGTTCTTCTTCGGGCGGAATAGCCGGCGCCCATCATATTGAAAATCCACCGGTGGGCAACCGCCGGCCGGGAAGCCTTCCGCCGCCTCGCCCCGCCGGCAAGTCCACATTTTTTGGACAAAATCGCCGACGGGTGCTAAAAATAACGACAGCGGTATTCTTCGAGCCAGGGACGGCTGTACTCCTCCGAGCCAGCCGGTCCGCGACCCGGGACCTGCCGCCAGTCCGCGATCCTGCCGCATTTGTCACGTGCCCCTGTTCCCCGGGGTCCACGGACATTTATGGTAATGGCGCCTTCAAGTGGAATCTTTGCAAGGACGGAATGGAATCATGAACACGCATCGCATCACCGCCATGGCCATGGCCGTGGCACTCAACGGATTCGCGCACACGCTTGCGGCGGAAGAGAATATTCCGGCGATCCCCGCGGATGACACGCTTCAGCAGAACGTTTCCGAACAGAAGCAGGAAACCGAAATCCTGATCTCGGAGTCCGAGATGCCGGCGCAAACTGTTTCGCAACCGGCCGACAATTTGCTGAGTGACCTCAAGGTTTATCCTTCTTTCTGATTCCTGAGTTTCAGGAACACCAAAACAAAAAAGCCCCATACGGGGCTTTTTTGTTTTGCGCCGCATCGAGATTCAGGTCAATGCCTGTATCGCCTGCCGGCACAGCTCCATGATAGTGCCCACCCACGGCAACACGCCGACCAGCAGCAGCGCGTTGATACCCAGCAACACCTGCATGTCGCGGCCGGCGCGGATCGGGGTCTTCTCCGTGGCGTCGTCGAAGTACATGAGCTTGATCACGCGCAGGTAGTAGTAGGCGCCGATGACGGCGAACAGCACCGCTACGACAGCGAGGGGGATCATGCCGGCCTTGATGACGGACTGGATCACCAGCAGCTTGGCGTAGAAACCCACCGTCGGCGGCACACCCGCCATGGACAGCATCAGCAGCAGCATCAGGAACGCATGCCACGGGCTGCGCTGGTTGAGCCCCTTGAAATCCTCGAGCCGCTCGGCCTCGAAGCCGGAACGCGACAACAGGATGATCATGCCGAAGGCGCCGGCGCTCATCACCGCGTAGACCAGGATATAGAACAGCGAGGAACTGTAGCCGTTCGGCTCCACGCTCAGGATGCCGAGCAGGAAGAAGCCCATGTGCGAGATCGAGGAATACGCCAGCATGCGCTTGATGTTGTCCTGCGCGATGGCAATGATGTTGCCGATGGCCATGGACAGCACCGTGATGATGATCAACATGGTCTGCCACGAGCCCGCGAGCGGCTCGAGCCCGCCGACCAGCAGGCGCAGGAACAGGGCGAAGGCCGCCAGCTTCGGGGCCGTGCCCACGTACAGCGCCACGGCCGTGGGCGCGCCGTGGTACACGTCCGGCACCCACATGTGGAACGGCACCGCGCCGACCTTGAAGGCCAGCCCGGCGATGACGAAAACCAGGCCGAAAATGAGAATAATGTTGTCGGGTGACATCTTGCCGATGGCCCGGGAAACCGCGGCGATTTCGAGGCTGCCGGTCGCGCCATAAATCATGGACATGCCGTAGAGCAGCATGCCGGAGGCAATGGCGCCGAGCACGAAATATTTCATCGCCGCTTCGGTGGCGGTGCCGGAATTACGCTGGAACGCGATCATGGCGTAGAGCGACAGCGACATCAGCTCGAGACCCAGATACAGCGTGAGGAAATGGCTGGCCGAGGCCATGACCATTACGCCCACCACGCCGAACAGGCCGAGCACGAAATACTCGCCGCGATACATGCCGCGATCGCGCAGATACTCGCGCGAATAGGCGAAGACGAAGAAAGTGATGGCATAGGTGCCCAGCTTCAGCAGATCCGCCAGGTTGTCAGCGACGAACATGCCGTTGAAGGTAAACACCGGTGCGACAGCGGCCAGCTTCAGCGTCAGCACGGCGGCGCCGGCCAGGGTCGCCTGCGTCAGCCAGTAGGAAACCGCGCGCATCCGCTCCGACAGGAACAGATCGATCACCAGGATCGCGCAGGCCATCGAGAACACGAAGATCTCGGGCATAGCGGGCAGCATGTCAGGGGTGACGAATTTCATCGGTTGATCACAGTTTTGTTACCGTCGTTTGTTGCAACAGGTGCTCGACCGAGGCGTGCATCACGTCGAGGAACGGATACGGCCACAGGCCCATCACCAGCACGGCCAGCGCCAGCAGCGAAAGAAACACCACCTCACGCGAATTGACGTCCGTCAGCCCGCCGACCTTGTCGCTGGTCACGGCGCCGAAAATGACGCGCTTGTACATCCACAGCGTGTAGGCCGCGCCGAATACCAGCGTGGTGGCGGCGGCCAGGGCGTACCAGACATTGACCTGGAACGCGCCCAGGATCACCAGCAGTTCACCCACGAAACCGGAAGTCCCGGGCAGGCCGGCGTTGGCCATGGCGAACAGCATCATGAAGGCGGCAAACACCGGCATGCGATTGGCCACGCCGCCGTAATCTTTGATCATGCGCGAGTGCAGACGGTCATACAGCACGCCCACGCACAGGAACAGCGCGCCGGAGACGAAGCCGTGCGAGATCATTTGCACGATGCCGCCCTCGATACCCTGCGTGTTGAATATGAAAAACCCCAGGGTCACGAAGCCCATGTGCGCGATCGAGGAATAGGCGATGAGCTTTTTCATGTCTTCCTGCACCAGCGCCACCAGGCCGATGTACACGACCGCGATGAGCGAGAGCGTGATCATCAGCCAAGCCAGCTCGTGTGAGGCGTCCGGCAGGATCGGCAGCGAAAACCGCAGGAAACCGTAGGCGCCCATTTTCAGCATGATGGCGGCCAGGACCACGGAGCCGCCCGTGGGCGCCTCGACATGCGCGTCCGGCAACCAGGTGTGCACCGGCCACATCGGCACCTTCACCGCAAAGGCCGCGAGGAAGGCCAGGAAAATGAGAATCTGGGCGTTGAGCCCCAGCTTGGTGTCATGCCAGGCGAGAATGTCGAAGCTGCCGGCCTGGTAATAAAGATAAATGAAGGCCACCAGCATCAGCACCGAACCCAGAAAGGTGTAAAGAAAGAACTTGATGGTGGCGTACACCCGGTTCGGCCCGCCCCAGAGGCCGATGATGATGAACATCGGCACCAGCATGGCCTCCCAGAAGACGTAGAACAGGATGCCGTCCAGCGCGCTGAACACGCCGATCATGAGACCTTCCATGATGAGGAACGCGGCGTGGTACTGCGCCACTTTCTTCTCGATCACCTTCCAGGCGGAGATGACGACCAGCACCGTGGTGAAACTGGTGAGCAGGATCAGCAGCAGCGAGATGCCGTCGATGCCAAGGCGGTAACGGATGCTGAAGGCCTCGATCCAGGCGTAGTCCTCGACGAACTGCATCGCGTGGGTGCCGTGGTTGAAACCGGTGTACAGCGGCAGCGTCACGAGGAAGGTCAGCACCGCGACCACCAGGCTCAGCTGGCGCGCATAATCGGCGTTGCGGTCGCTGCCGGTGGCAAGCACCGCGATGCCGCCGAAGATCGGCAGCCAGGTGGCAAGGCTCAGGACGTGTTCGGCGAGCATGGTTTATCGATGCAGGAAGAAAGTTATCAGCAGGAACAGTCCCAGGATCATGGCGAACGCATAGTGATACACGTAGCCGGACTGGATGCGGCGGATGACGCCGGATACCCATCCGATCATGCGCGCGGTGCCGTTCACCGCCAGGCCGTCGATCAGCTTCACGTCGCCGATTTTCCAGAACAGCCGCCCGATGGCGCGCGCGCCGCCGGCGAACACGAATTCATTGAACTCGTCCACGAAATACTTGCGCAGCAGCAGCGTGTAGATCGCACCGGCCTTCTCGCGCACGCGCCCGGGGAGATGCGGCAGGCGCACGTACATGAACCAGGCCGTGACGATGCCCGCCACCGCCAGCAGGAACGGCGCCGATTGCAGGCCATGGGCGATGAAGGGACCGATGCCGGCATAGTGCTCTCCGATCTGCCGGACCACATCATGCGCCGGCAGCACCTTGATGGACTCGGCGAAGAAACCGCCGAACACCACCGGGTCGAGGAACAGGAAACCGGCCAGGAGCGAGGGAATCGCCAGCAGGATGAGCGGGATCGTCACCACCCAGGGCGACTCCTCCACGTGCTTGAGCGTATGCTCGTCCATGCGCGGCTTGCCGTAATAGGTCAGGAACAGCATGCGGAAGGTGTAGAACGCCGTGACGAACACGCCCGTCAGGACGGCGAAATAGGCGAAACCGCTGCCGGGCAGACTGGATTCATGCACCGCCTCGATGATCATGTCCTTGGAAAAGAACCCGGCGAAAGGCGGAATGCCCGCGAGCGCCAGCGAACCGATCCAGGTGGTGACGAAAGTGATCGGCATGCGCCGCTTGAGGCCGCCCATCTTGCGCAGGTCCTGCTCGTGGTGCAGCGCAATGATGACCGAGCCCGCCGCCAGGAACAGCAGCGCCTTGAAGAAGGCGTGCGTCATCAGGTGGAAAATGCCGACGCTGTAGGCCGAGGCGCCGAGCGCGACCATCATGTAACCGAGCTGGGACAGCGTGGAATACGCCACCACGCGCTTGATGTCGTTCTGCACCATGCCGACGAAGGCCATGGACAGCGCCGTGATCGCGCCGATCACGAGTATCACCGACAACGCGGTTTCCGACAGTTCGTACAACGGCGACATGCGCGCCACCATGAACACGCCGGCGGTCACCATGGTGGCCGCGTGGATCAGGGCCGAGATCGGCGTCGGACCTTCCATCGAGTCCGGCAGCCACACGTGCAGCGGCACCTGCGCCGATTTGCCCATGGCGCCGATGAACAGCAGGATGCCGATGAGCGTCATGAGGCTCCAGTCGACGCCCGGCAGCACCTGGATCGTCTTGGCCGCCATCTGCGGGGCGATGGCGAACACGGCGGCGTAATCCAGCGTGTTGAAGGTCATGTAGACCGCCGCGATGCCGAGCAGGAAGCCGAGGTCGCCGACGCGGTTGACGAGAAAGGCCTTGAGCTGGGCGTAGGTGGCGGAGTCGCGCGTGTACCAGAAGCCGATCAGCAGGTAGGACATCAGGCCGACCGCCTCCCAGCCGAAGAACAGCTGGAGGAAGTTGTTCGACATCACCAGCATCAGCATGGCGAAGGTGAACAGCGCGATATAGCTGAAGAAGCGCTGGTAGCCGGGATCGTCGTGCATGTAGCCGATGGTGTAGATGTGCACGCACAGCGACACGAAGGTGACGACCACCATCATGAGCGCCGTCAGCGGATCGATCAGGAACCCGACCTCCAGCGGAATGCCGGCGGAGACGCCCCAGGTATACACCGGCCCGTTAAAGTGGTTCCCCGCCAGCACGTCCGGCAGCACGACGAAGGCCGACAGCGCGAAGGCCACGGCCACGCCCATGATCGTCACGCTGTGCGCGCCGATGCGCCCGATTTTCCAGCCGAACAGGCCAGCGAGCAGCGCGCCCGCGAGGCAGGACAGCGGAATCGCGAGATAGATCAGTTCCATGGAAATGCCGTCCTGCATCGCATTACCCCTTGAGCTCGCTCAGGTCTTCGACATTGATGCTGTTCCGGTTGCGGAACACCACCACCAGAATGGCCAGTCCGATGGCCGACTCGGCCGCCGCCACGGTCAGGATGAAAAACACGAAAACCTGGCCGGAGATATCGCCGAGATAATGCGAGAACGCGATGAAATTCAGATTCACGGCCAGCAACATGAGCTCGATGGCCATGAGCAGGATGACCAGATTCTTGCGGTTGAGAAAAATCCCGACCACGCTGAGGGAAAACAGGATGGCCCCGAGAATCAGGTAATGCGACAACGGTATCATCGTTCCCCTTCCCCTTTCGATGCTCTCATGGCTCAGCTTTTCTTTTCCGCGCGCATCTTGACGATGCGCATGCGCGTGTGCCGATCGATATTGATCTGTTGCGACGGATCCTGGTATTTGCTGTCCTTGCGGCGGCGCAGGGTCAGCGCAATGGCTGCGACGATGGCCACCAGCAGGATGCCAGCCGCGATCTCGAACGGGTAGACGTAAACCGTGTACAGCAGCCGCCCCAGTTCACGGGTGTTGCTGTGATCCGCCGGCAGCGAGCCCGGGTCGGGCATCTGCTTCAGCCCGAACTGGTCGGTGCTCAGGACAATGCTCATTTCGAGCACCAGCAGCACCGCCACCAGCCCGCCGATCGGGAGGTACTCGCCGAACCCCTCGCGCAGACGCACCAGATTGAGATCCAGCATCATGACCACGAACAGGAACAGCACCATGACCGCGCCGACGTACACCAGCACCAGCACGATGGCGAGAAACTCCGCCTGCAACAGCAGCCACAGCCCGGCGGCGCTGACGAACGCCAGCACCAGGAACAGCGCCGCCTTCACCGGATTACGCACGGTGATCACCATGGTGGCGGCGAACACCAGGATCGTGCCGAAGAAGTAAAAAATTAATTGCTTAAATTCCATATGATCACTCGCCGCAAAGACGCAAAGAGCGCAAAGGAAGTTGAAAATCAAAAACAAAATCTGTTGTTCTCATTTTTTCTTTGCGTTCTTCGCGCCTTTGGGGCAAAAAATTATTATCTATACTTCGCGTCGGTCGCGCGGTCTTCCGCCAGCTGTTTCTCGTACTTGTCGCCGATCGCCAGCAGCTGGTCCTTGTGAATCACGTTCTCGCCGCGATTCTCGAAATGAAACTCGAAAAGCCGGGTTTCGACGATGGAGTCCACCGGACAGGATTCCTCGCAGAATCCGCAGTAAATGCACTTGAACAGGTCGATGTCGTAACGCGTGGTGCGGCGCGTGCCGTCGGCGCGCACCTCCGACTCGATGGTGATCGCCGCCGCCGGGCACACCGCCTCGCACAGCTTGCAGGCGATGCAGCGTTCCTCGCCATTGGGATAGCGGCGCAGCGCATGCAGGCCGCGGAAACGCGGGCTCATCGGCGTTTTCTCTTCCGGATACTGAATTGTGAACTTGCGCGCGAACAAATGGCGCCCGGTCACCATGAGCCCCTTCAGAAGCTCATAGAGGAAAAACGTGTTCAGCTGCCGTTTGATTGCCTTCAGCATGGTCTTTATCTCTTCCACTCAGTGGAAGACAAACCCCCAGGGCGTAAGAAACATGACGCCGCCCATCACGCCGATCCACACCAGCGTCACCGGAATGAACACCTTCCAGCCGAGACGCATGATCTGGTCGTAACGATACCGCGGAAACGTGGCACGGAACCACAGGAACAGGAACAGAACGAAACTGATCTTGAACAGCAGCCAGTGAATGCCGTTGCCGAGCACGGTGCCGATGACGGGGGTGGCCAAAATCCCGGCGGGCAGGCCCTCGAACGGCGACAGCCAGCCGCCCAGGAACATGACCGACGTCAGCGCCGCGATCAGGATCATGTTGGCATACTCGGCCAGGAAGAAGATGGCGAAGGCCATGCCGGAATACTCGACGTGGAAGCCGGCGACGATCTCGGACTCGCCTTCGGCCACGTCGAACGGGGCGCGGTTGGTTTCCGCCACGCCGGAGATGAGATACACCATGAACAGCGGCAATAGCGGCAGCAGGTACCAATGATGCGGACCGCCGCTCTGCGCCAGCACGATCTCGCGCAGGTTCAGGCTGCCGGCCGCCATCAGCACGCCCACCAGCGCGAAGCCCATGGCGATCTCGTAGGCCACGATCTGGGCCGCGGAACGCAGACTGCCGAGGAAGGCATACTTCGAGTTCGACGCCCAGCCGGCGATGATGACGCCATACACGCCCATGGACGTCAGCGCCAGGACGTACAGCAGACCGGCGTCGATGTTCGTGAGCCACATCTTGTCGGTGAACGGAATCACCGCCCACGCCGCCAGCGCCGGCGCGAAGGACATGATCGGCGCGAACACGAACAGATAGCGGCTTGATTTGGCCGGGATGATGATTTCCTTGACCAGCAGTTTCACCGCGTCGGCCAGCGGCTGGAGCCAGCCCTTGGGGCCGACACGGTTCGGGCCGATGCGCACCTGCATGTAGCCGATGATCTTGCGTTCGGCGTAGGTGAGGTAGGCCACGCACAGCAGCAGCGGCACGAGAATAATGAGAATCTTGCCGAGATTGACCAGCGCGATCTGCGACCAGCCCGGAAACCAGTTCCAGAATTCGATCAGCAGGGTGCTCATGAGGCCACCTTCAGGGTCGCCGGACCGTGCGCGCCCAGCATGGCGGTCTCCGGATAACCGGCGGGGACCAGCACGCAGCCGTCCGGCACGCGCTCATCCAGCACCAGATCGAGACGCGCGACGCCCTGCACCATGACGACCTGCACGCTCTCGCCGCCATGGAAACCGAGCTTGCCGGCCTGCGCCGCATTCAGGCGCGCCGAAGGCTTCGGGTTGTCGGCGGTTTTTTGCAGCGCGGGCGCGCGCCGCGCGATGGGATCGACCGTATATATAGGTACTTCCGCCAGGCGCATGAGCTGGCCGGACGCGGGCGTCATCGCCAGATCCTCCGGCGGCGGGACAAACGCGGGCGCCGCCGTGGCAGCCACCGGCTGATGCAGCTCCTGTCGTACTTCCCCAATGTCCGAGTGCTCGAACCCGGGCAGGCCCATGAGGTTCCCCAGCATACGCAGGATTTTCCAGCCCGGCCGCGACTCGCCGAGCGGCGCGGCAGCCGCCGCGAACGGCTGTGACCGGCCCTCGATGTTGACGAAGCTGCCATCAGTCTCGGTAAACGGCGCCAGCGGCAGCCACACGCTCGCGTATTCCACGGCGCGCGTGCGATACGGCGAGGGCTTGAAGCTGGTCAGCATCACCACGAAATCCGCCGCCTGCATCGCCGCGGCAGCGGCCGCGCCGTCGAGGCAATCGAATTCCGGCTCAACGCCGAACAATAAATAAGCCTTGCGCGGCTGACGCAGCATGTCCAGCGCGTGCCGGCCCCGGGTGGCGGAATTTCCCGCCACGCTGCGGTGCGGCACGCAGCCGGCGAGCCAGGCGCCCACGGCATTGGCCTCGGGCAGCTGGCCGAATTTTGCACCGGACGATTCGGCGATGAATTGCGCCAGAGCACGCAGCGTCGCTGCCTGCGGATGACCGAGCGCAAAGCTTCCGAGCAGGATCGAGGCATTCTTGCCCTGATGCAGGGCCTGGGCCATGGCCTGCTCCGCCGCTCCGGGCTTGATGTCGCCGAAACGCGGCTTCAGCGAAGCCGGCAGGGAAGAATTTTTCAGCGCCGCCATGGCATTGGCGACCCCGGCCAGCGCGCGCAGCATCTCGGACGGCGCGCCGACCACCCGTCCCGCGAGCTTGTAGTTGAAATCGTAATCCAGCGGATTGATGGCAAAGATTTTCGCGCCCTTGAGCGCGGCCTTGCGCAGCCGCAGGTTGAGCAACGGCTGGTCCTTGCGCGGGTTGGCGCCGACCAGCAGCGCGGCATCGAGGCCTTCCAGCTCCGCGATCGGCCGTCCCAGCGCCGGCGCGACGGGAGCGGCAGCGTCGTCGCTGAAATCCATCTGGCGCAGGCGGTGATCCACGCTGCCGCTGCCGAGCGCGCGCACCAGTTTCTGCAACAGATAGAACTCTTCCGAGGTGGAAATGGGCGAAGCCAGCGCGCCCAGGCCGTCGGGCCCGTGTGCTTCCAGCGCCTTGCGCAGTCCCGCGGCCGTGAACTCCAGGGCCGTGGTCCAGTCGGTCTCTTCCCATTCGGTCCCGCGCCGGATCATCGGAACCCGCAGGCGGTCTTCGCCGTTCAGGGCTTCGTAACTGAAGCGGTCGCGATCCGCCAGCCAGCATTCATTGATCGCCTCGTTGACGCGCGGCAATACGCGCATCACGTTCCCGCGACGCGTCTGCACGATGATATTCGCGCCGACACAATCGTGCGGGCTGACTGAGGCATGATCCTGCAGCTCCCAGGTGCGGGCGCTGAAGCGGAACGGCTTGGAAGTCAGCGCGCCGACCGGGCACAGGTCGATGACGTTGCCGGACAATTCGGAGTCCACGCTGCGGTCGAGGAAGGTGCGGATCTCCGTGTGTTCGCCGCGGCCCAAGCCGCCGAATTCCATGACGCCGGCGATTTCCTCGCCGAAGCGCACGCAGCGGGTGCAGTGGATGCAGCGCGTCATTTCGGTGGCGATCAGCGGCCCGATGTCCTTGTCCTTGACGATGCGCTTCATTTCGGCGTAACGCGAGGCGTCCTTGCCATAGCCCACCGCCAGGTCCTGCAGCTCGCACTCGCCGCCCTGGTCGCAGATTGGGCAGTCGAGCGGATGGTTGATCAGCAGAAATTCCATCGTGCCTTTCTGCGCCGCGCGCGCCTTCTCGGAGCGGGTATGCACCACCATCCCGTCCATCACCGGCGTGGCGCAGGCCGGCATGGGCTTGGGCGCCTTTTCCACGTCCACCAGGCACATGCGGCAGTTGGCCGCCACGGACAGCTTGTTGTGGTAACAGAAGCGCGGGATGTAGACGCCGGAGGCGTCGGTGACCTCAATCAGCATCTGGCCCTTGCGCGCCTGGAGCTTGCGGCCATCGACTTCGATGGTGACCGTGTCGGAGGCCGGCGGCGTCTTGATGTCTTTCGGATTGGCGCTCATGCGTGGCTCCCGTGCGTTCCCGGCATGCAACGACGGTGCTCGATGTGGTATTCGAATTCGCTGCGGAAATACTTGATGAAGCTTTTCACCGGCCAGGCCGCGGCGTCGCCGAGCGCGCAGATGGTGCGGCCCTCGATGTTGGAGGCGACGTCCGTGAGCATGTCGAGGTCTTCGGGCCGGCCCTGCCCGTGCTCGATGCGGTGAATCACGCGCGACATCCAGCCAGTGCCTTCGCGGCACGGCGTGCACTGGCCGCAGGATTCCTCGTAATAGAAATGCGCGATGCGCGCCAGCGCGTGCACCATGCAGGTGCTGTCATCCATCACGATCACGCCGCCCGAGCCCAGCATGGAACCGGCCTTGGCCAGCCCGTCATAATCCATGGTCACTTCCATCATGATGCCGGCCGGCAGTACGTTGGCCGAGGAGCCGCCGGGGATGACCGCCTTGAGGTGGTGGCCGTGACGCACGCCGCCGGCCATCTCCAGCAGTTTCGCGAACGGCGTGCCGAGCGGGACTTCATAGTTGCCGGGCTTGTTGACGTGGCCCGACACCGAGAACAGCTTCGGTCCGCCGTTATTCGGCTTGCCGATACCGAGGAACCAGTCGGCGCCCTGGCGGAGGATGTCCGGAACCGAGGCCAGCGTCTCGGTATTATTAATGGTGGTCGGTCGCCCGAACAAACCGTAATTCGCCGGGAACGGCGGCTTGAAACGCGGCTGGCCCTTCTTGCCCTCGATGGATTCGAGCAGCGCGGTCTCCTCGCCGCAAATATAGGCCCCGGCGCCGAGATGAGTATATAAGTCAAAGTCCACACCCGAACCGAGGACGTTCTTGCCCAGCAGACCGGCCGCATAGGCCTCCTGCAGCGCGGCCTCGAACCGTTCATAGGGTTCCCAGAACTCGCCGCGGATGTAGTTGTAGCCCACGGTCGCGCCGATGGCATAACCGGCAATGGCCATGCCCTCGATCAGGGAATGCGGATTGAAGCGCAAGACATCGCGGTCCTTGCACGTGCCCGGCTCGCCCTCGTCGGAATTGCACACGATGTATTTCTGGCCCGGTGTGTTCTTCGGCATGAAGGACCATTTCAGGCCGGTGGAGAAACCCGCGCCGCCGCGGCCGCGCAGCGCCGATTTCTTCAGCTCCTCGATGATTTTCTCGGGCGGCGTCTTTTCCTTCAGAATCTTTTTCCACATCTCGTAACCGCCGCTGCCCTGATACACCGAAAGGCGCCATGGCTGGTCGAGATGCTGATTGCGGAAACAGAGTTCGTTCGCCACGCGTTACTCCAGCTGGTCCAGAATCTGATCCACCTTTTCGGGGGTCAGATTCTCGTGGTAGGTTTTATCGACCATCATCATGGGCGCGCCGGTGCAGGCGCCCAGGCATTCGACTTCCTTCAGCGTGAACTTGCCGCCCGGCGTGGTCTCGCCGGGTTTCACCCCGAGTTTTTTCTGCAGGTGGCTCATGATCCGGTCGGAGCCGTTCAGCAGACAGGAAATATTGGTGCAGACGCAGACCTTGTGGCGCCCTACGGGCTTGAGGTCGTACATGGTGTAGAACGTCGCCACTTCGTGCACCGCGATCGGCGGCATCTCGAGGTATTGCGCCACCGCCTCGATCAGGTCCACCGACAGCCAGCCGCCGTTCTGGTCCTGGGCGATGCGCAGCGCCGCCATCACCGCGGCCTGCTTGCGGTCGGGCGGGTATTTGGCGACCCAGCGGTCGATCTCGGCGCGCGAGGCTTCCGACAGGAGACCAGTCTTGGCGGCCGGCTTGGATTGCGGCATCATCGGTCGATATCCCCGAAAACGATATCCAGGGTGCCGATGATCGCCACCACGTCGGCGATCATGTGGCCGCGACACATCTCGTCCATCGCCGCGAGGTGCGGGAAACCGGCGGTGCGCAGCTTCACGCGATACGGCTTGTTGGCGCCGTCCGACACCAGGTACACGCCGAACTCGCCCTTGGGGTGCTCGATGGTCGCGTACGCCTCGCCCGCCGGGATGCAGTAACCCTCGGTGAACAGCTTGAAGTGGTGGATCAGCGCTTCCATGTCTTCCTTCATTTCCTCGCGGCTCGGCGGCGCGACCTTGTGGTCGCCGGTCATCACCGGTCCGGGGTTGCGGCGCAGCCATTCCACGCACTGGCGGATGATGCGGTTCGACTGGCGCATCTCCTCGACGCGCACGAGATAACGGTCATAACAATCGCCGTTGACGCCGACCGGGATGTCGAAATCGAGGCGGTCATAGACCTCGTAGGGCTGTTTCTTGCGCAGGTCCCACTCCACGCCCGAACCGCGCAGCATCGGGCCGGTAAAGCCGAGCTGCAGGGCGCGCTCCGGCGATACCACGCCGATGCCGACGGTGCGCTGCTTCCAGATGCGGTTGTCGGTCAGCAGGGTTTCATACTCGTCCACGTGCTTGGGGAAACGCTCGGTGAAATCCCAGATGAAGTCGAGCAGCGAGCCCTGGCGATTGGCGTTGAGCCGCTCGAGGTCGGCGGCGCTGCGAAGCTTCGACGGCTGGTATTGCGGCATGGCATCCGGCAGGTCGCGGTACACGCCGCCCGGACGGTAATAGGTGGCGTGCATGCGCGCCCCGGTCGCCGCCTCGTAGATGTCAAACAGGTCCTCGCGCTCGCGGAACGCGTACAGGAACACGGTCATGGCGCCGATATCGAGGGCGTGCACGCCGACCCAGAATATGTGATTCAGCAGGCGCGTGATCTCGTCGAACATCACCCGGATGTACTGCGCGCGCAACGGCGGCTCGACGCCGAGGAGTTTCTCGATGGCGAGCACGTAGGGATGCTCGTTGCACATCATCGACACGTAGTCGAGGCGGTCCATGTAGCCGATGGACTGGTTGTACGGCTTGCACTCGGCCAGTTTTTCGGTGGCGCGATGCAACAGGCCGATATGCGGGTCGGCGCGCATCACCACCTCGCCGTCCAGCTCCAGCACCAGGCGCAGCACGCCGTGGGCCGCCGGATGCTGCGGTCCAAAATTCATCGTGTAATTGCGGATTTCAGCCATGATGCTAACCCTTGGCAAATCCTTCCTCGCGTATGACGCGAGGAACGAGAACACGCGGCTCGATGGATACCGGCTGGTAGACGACGCGCTGTTTCTCGGGATCGTAGCGCATCTCGACCTGGCCGATGAGCGGAAAGTCCTTGCGGAAGGCGTGCCCCACAAAACCGTAATCGGTGAGAATGCGGCGCAGATCCGGATGGCCCTCGAACACAATGCCGAAAAGATCGAAGGCCTCGCGCTCATACCAGTTGGCGCTGTTCCAGATGCCGGTCACGGAGGCGATCAGCGGCATTTCGTCATCCAGCCAGGCGCGCAGCCGGACCCGCCGGTTGTACTTCATTGACAACAGGTGATACACCGCGGCGAACCGCGGGCCCGATCGCGTTCCCGCCGCAGACTCGCGTCCGTACTCGAGATAGTCCACGCCGCACACATCCATCAACTGCGTGAAGGCCAGCGCGGGATCGTCGCGCAAACGCGTGCAGACCGGAATGATTTCCTCGCGCCGCACTTCCAGCGTCAGCTCGCCCAGGTACTCGCGCGCGTCCGTGATCGCCGCGCCGAACAATTCCCGGACGTGTGCGGCAAGGCCCTGATTCGAGTCAGTCATGATCCGGATATCTCGGTCGCTAGCGGGCGATGGTGTTGGTGCGGCGGATCTTGTTTTGCAGCTGGATGATGCCGTACAGCAGGGCCTCGGCCGTCGGCGGGCAGCCCGGAACGTAGACGTCCACCGGCACGATGCGGTCGCAGCCGCGCACCACGGAATAGGAATAATGGTAATAGCCGCCGCCGTTGGCGCATGAACCCATGGAGATCACCCAGCGCGGCTCGGCCATCTGGTCATAGACCTTGCGCAGCGCCGGCGCCATCTTGTTCGTCAGTGTTCCGGCCACGATCATGACATCCGACTGCCGCGGGCTGGGCCGGAAGACGATGCCGAAGCGGTCCATGTCGTAGCGCGCGGCGGCCGCGTGCATCATTTCGATCGCACAACAGGCCAGCCCGAAAGTCATGGGCCAGAGCGAGCCGGTGCGCGCGGCGTTGATGAGCTTGTCCGCCTGCGTGGTGACCCAGCCTTTTTCGAGCACACCTTCAATACTCACGTTGCACCTCAATACGGCTCCTGCCCGCCGCCTCCGAAAAGCCCTGCGAGACAGATGCGAATTGGTGTCGGCGGCCAGCGCCAATTCGCCGGTCGCATCCCGGCGCTTCGCGCCGGGTCCCTGCTCCACGGCTCATGTCGCTACTCCCATTCCAGCGCCCCTTTCTTCCATTCGTAGATGAAACCAACGACCAGGATGCCGAGGAATATCATCATCGAAACAAAGCCGAACAGGCCGATTTCCTGAAGCGCCACTGCCCAGGGAAACAGGAACGCGATTTCAAGGTCGAAAATGATGAACAGGATGGCAACAAGGTAATAACGCACGTCGAACTTCATGCGCGTGTCTTCGAAGGCCTCGAAACCGCACTCGTAGGGGGAAAGTTTGGCGCTGTCCGGACGGTTCGGCCCGAGCGCCCGGCCGGCCAGAATGATGACGCCGCCCATGACCAGAGCGACGCCGATAAAAATCAGAATGGGGAGATAAGCTTGCAGCATCCGGGCCCCAGGGACTTGTCGGCGGACTTCGATCCGCTCATTGATGGTGAATGAGCCGGCGAGTCTAGGCTTTCGCTGCAAAGGATGTCAAGCAAGCGACGGGCTTGCAAACTTATACCCTTCAAAGGGTTAAAACACTTCTGGGGGTATAAAATGCGCCTATTGATACGGCCCGCGCAACCAGCGCGCGCAAGCAACGCGCCGTGCGCGCCAGGAAAAAATTAATGGTGCCGACGGAGAGACTCGAACTCTCACGGCTTTCGCCACTACCACCTCAAGGTAGCGTGTATACCAATTTCACCACGTCGGCATGCGAGAACAGATCCGGTCCAGGACGCACTTCGGCTCTGCGCCCTCTGCGGCATTACTAAACTACTTCGGTACTTCGGGCGCCTTGGGCGCGGCGGGCACATCGCTGGGTGGCGCCGGCGTTTCGGTTTTCACCGGTTGCTCGATGACCACGCTTTTGGTGACGCTGGCCGGCACCGTCTGCTGGGCGTACAACCAGGCCAAGCCCAGGTTGGAAAGGAAAAAGACCGTCCCCAGGATCGCGGTGCTGCGCGTCAGAAAATTTGCCGAACCGCGGCTGCCGAACAGCGTCTGCGAGGCGCCACTGCCGAAAGACGCGCCGATATCCGCGCCCTTGCCCTGTTGCAGCAGGATCAGACCGATCAGCGCCACGGCCGAGATGATGTCAATTACCAGTACCAGATCTCTCATAAATATAACCCTGTCCGTTTCGCTCCGTTATCAATCGGCGGCCCGGCAAATCGTCAGGAACTCTTCCGCCTGCAACGATGCCCCGCCGATCAAACCTCCGTCGATGTCCGCCTGGGCCAGAAGTTCCTTCGCATTGCTGCCCTTCATGCTGCCGCCATAAAGAATGCGCGTGTTTTCCGCCACGGCCTTATCCCGGACCGCCAGGCGGCTGCGGATAAAACGATGCACCTCCTGCGCCTGCTGCGGCGTGGCCGTCTTGCCGGTGCCGATGGCCCAGACGGGTTCATAGGCGATCACGGCATTCCGGAAACTGGCGATTCCGTGCCTGTCCAGAACGGCATCAAGCTGGCGCGCCACTACCGCCTCGGTCTGATTCGCCTCACGCTCCTGCAGGGTCTCACCGACACATAATATAGGTATCAGGCCCGCGGCCTGGGCGGCGCCGTACTTCTCCGCCACCACGGCATCGGTTTCGCCATTCAGGGTGCGCCGCTCGGAATGACCGACAATAACATAAGTGCAGCCGTAATCCCTGAGCATCGGGCCGGCGATTTCACCGGTATAGGCCCCGGATTTGTGCACGGACAGGTTCTGCCCGCCCCAGGCAGCCGGACTGCCGGCCAGTTTCTCGGCGGTCAGGGGAATCAGGATATACGGGGGGCACACGGCGACTTCCGCCCTGGACGCAGCGCTCACGCCTTTCCGGATGCCGTCCAGCAGGGTCGCTGACTCGCTCCGCGAGCCGTTCATTTTCCAGTTGCCCGCTACCAGCGGCCGGCGCTGCACCATCGGAACCTCCCCGTGTTCGTGTCAAATCTGCCGAAAAACGGGCGCGATGTTACCGATGCCGGGGGCGGATTGCAATTTTATAAGGGTTTTAAACCGCCAAGACGCCAAGAACGCCAAGTTTTTCTATGTTGCGGCCCAGGGTGCAACGAAAATCGTTGCACCCGTTCGGCGGCGCGAATGTTCACTGAACATTCGCGAGGACCCCGCCTCACCCTTGGCGTCTTGGCGGGTAATACTTCAGGCCGCCGCTTCCGCGGCGCTTTTGACGGTATCGGCGAGATGCCGGCTGAGGCGCTCGACCTGCGCGGCGTTGCGCCCTTCGACCATGACGCGCACCACCGGCTCGGTGCCGGAGGCGCGCAGCACCACGCGTCCATTGTTCGCCAGCTCGCTTTCGACTTCCCTGATGGCCTGCTGCACGCGCGGTGATTCCTTGACGTCGAAACGCCGTGCCATGCGTACGTTGATCATGGTCTGCGGATAGATCTCAAGACCGCTCCGGAGATCGGCGAGGCTCTTGCCGGAACCGCACATGGCCGCCAGCACCTGCAGCGCGGCAATGATGCCGTCGCCCGTGGTAGCGCGGTCGAGACAGATGATATGGCCGGAGGTCTCTCCCCCCAGCTCCCAGCCGTGCTCGTTGAGCAGGCTCAGCACGTAACGGTCGCCGACCGCGGCGCGCTCGAAAGGCACGCCCAGCCTGCCGCAGGCATGCTCCAGTCCGAGATTGCTCATGAGCGTGCCGACCACCCCGCCGCGCAGGCGTCCGGACTGCTTGCGGTCCGTGGCGATGATATAGAGCAGGTGGTCGCCATCCACGATGTCGCCGCGGCTGTCGACCATGATCACCCGGTCACCGTCGCCATCCAGCGCGATCCCGAGATCGGCCTTGTGCGCCAACACGGTCTTCTTGAGAAAAATCGGAAAGGTGGCGCCGCACTCGCGGTTGATGTTGAAACCATCCGGTTCGTTCGCGACCGCGACCACCTCGGCACCGAGCTCGCTGAAAACCAGCGGTGCCAGGTGATAGGCCGCGCCGTTGGCGCAGTCGACGACGATCTTGAGGCCCTCGAGACTCAGGCGATGCGGAAAGGTGCTCTTGCAGAACTCGATGTAGCGGCCGCCGGCATCGTCATAACGCTTGGCCTTGCCGAGCGCCGAGGGGCCGGCAGTCGTCAGCGGCTCACGCATCTTTTCCTCGATCGCCAGCTCGACTTCGTCCGGCAGCTTGGTGCCCTCGGAGGAAAAAAACTTGATGCCGTTGTCATCGAAAGGATTGTGCGAGGCGGAAATCACGATACCGGCACGGGCGCGAGCGGTGCGCGTGAGATAGGCGATGGCCGGCGTCGGCATCGGCCCGAGCAGGCGGATATCCACGCCGGCAGCGGACAATCCGGCCTCGAGCAGCGACTCCAGGAGATAGCCGGAGACACGCGTGTCCTTGCCGATCAGAATCTTGGCGTGGTCGGCCGTGCCCTTGCCGAGCACGCAACCGGCGGCCCAGCCGAGCTTGAGCACGGTTTCCGGCGTGATCGGCTCTTCGCCCACCTTGCCGCGCACACCATCAGTACCGAAAAAATGACGTTTCATGTTCATGACTTTATCTCTCGCTGCTCTCCGGATACACCGCCGACCACATGCGCAGCGCCTCGACAGTCGGGCCGACGTCGTGCACCCGCACGATGCGGGCGCCCTGCTGCACCGCCATCACCGCGAGCGTCACGCTCGCGTGCAGCCGCTGCGCCACCGGCAGGCCCAGCGCCTTGCCGATGATGGATTTGCGTGACAGGCCAACCAGCACCGGCGTGCCCAGGTTTTGCAGTTTTTTCAGGTCTCGCAGTAATTCTATATTATGTTCCAGCGTCTTGCCGAAACCGAAGCCGGGATCAACGATCAGCCGTGACGCCGGAATACCCGCGTTGACGCAGGCATCCAGCCGTTGTTTCAGGAAATCCCGGACCTCGCCCACGACATCGGCATAGCGCGGGTCGTCCTGCATGGTGCGCGGCTCGCCGCGCATGTGCATCAGGCAGACCGGGACGTTCAGTTCCGCCGCCGCCATCAAGGCTCCCTCTGCCCGCAGCGCCCGCACGTCATTGATGAATCCCGCGCCGGTGGCCACCGCCGCGCGCATGACCTCCGGCTTGGAAGTATCGATGGAAATTGGCAGGGGTACCCGCACATGCAGGGCCTCCACCACGGGAAGCACGCGGTCCATTTCTTCCTGTGCCGATACCGATCGCGCGCCGGGACGGGTGGATTCGCCGCCGATATCGATGATGTCGGCGCCCTCCTGCGCCATCCGCAGCGCCTGAGTGATCGCATTTTCGGGGGACAAAAAAACACCCCCGTCCGAAAAGGAGTCGGGGGTGACGTTCAGGATTCCCATGACCGCGGGACGCCGCAGATCCAGCGGCCGCCCGGCGCAATCCAGGATTGTCATTTCAGCTCAGTGTTCACCCGCGGGTGAGTCAAGGCGCGGCTTCACGGCCTTGCCGCTCGGCTTCTTCGGGCTGCCGGCATCGCCCTTGGGCGAACCGCTCGTGCCCGCCGGCGGGCGCGGTTCCCTGCCCATCATGATGTCCTCGATCTGGTCGGCCTCGAGCGTTTCCCATTCGAGCAGGGCCCGGGCCATCCTTTCGACCTTCTCGTGGTTTTCCTCAATGATGGCGCGCGCCTTGGCATATTGCTCGTCGATGATGCGGCGAATCTCCCGGTCCACCACCTCGGCCACGGCATTGCTCATGTTCTTGTGCGTCATGACGTCGCGCCCCAGGAACACCTCGCTCTGGTTGTCGCCGTAGACGCGCGTGCCCAGCACGTCGGACATGCCCCAGCGCATGACCATGTTGCGCGCGAGATCGGTGGCGCGCTCGAAGTCATTGGCCGCGCCGGTGGTCATCTGGTGCATGAAAACTTCCTCGGCGATGCGCCCACCCATCAGCACCGCGATGGTCGAGAGCAGGCTCTCGCGGTCGTGGCTGTAGCGGTCTTCGGTCGGCAGTTGCATGGTCACACCCAACGCGCGACCGCGCGGGATGATGGTCACCTTGTGCACCGGATCGGTGTTCGGCAGCGACTTCGCCACCACCGCATGGCCGGATTCATGATAGGCCGTGTTCATGCGTTCCTTTTCCGGCATGACGATGGAGCGGCGCTCCGCACCCATGATGACCTTGTCCTTGGCTTTCTCGAAATCCTGCATGTCCACGAGACGCTTGTTGGCGCGCGCGGCGAACAGCGCCGCCTCGTTCACCAGGTTGGCCAGATCCGCGCCGGAGAAACCGGGCGTGCCGCGGGCGATGATATTGGCATCCACGTCGTCCGACACCGGAACCTTGCGCATGTGCACCTTGAGGATCTGCTCGCGCCCGCGGATGTCAGGCAGCGGCACGTACACCTGGCGGTCGAAACGGCCCGGGCGCAGCAGCGCCGGGTCGAGCACGTCCGGACGGTTGGTCGCGGCGATGACGATCACGCCTTCCGTGCCTTCGAAACCGTCCATCTCGACCAGCAGCTGGTTCAGGGTTTGTTCGCGCTCGTCATGACCACCGCCGAGGCCGGCGCCACGCTGGCGCCCCACGGCGTCGATTTCATCGATGAAGATGATGCAGGGCGCGTGCTTCTTGGCCTGCTCGAACATGTCGCGCACGCGCGAGGCCCCGACGCCGACGAACATCTCGACGAAATCGGAACCGGAAATCGAAAAGAACGGCACTTTAGCCTCGCCGGCGATGGCCTTGGCGAGCAGCGTCTTGCCGGTGCCGGGCGAGCCGGTCATGAGCACGCCCTTGGGAATGCGGCCGCCGAGCTTCTGGAACTTCGAGGGGTCGCGCAGGAATTCCACCAGCTCGCCCACCTCTTCCTTGGCCTCTTCCACGCCGGCTACGTCGTCAAACGTGATCTTGTTCTGTTCCTCGGAGAGCATGCGCGCCTTGCTCTTGCCGAAACTCATGGCGCCGCGGCCACCCATGCCACCCTGCATCTGGCGCATGAAGAACACCCATACGCCCACCAGCAGCAGCAGCGGGAACCAGTTGATGAAAATGGTCAGCAGCAGCGACTGCTCTTCCTGCGGCTTGCCTTCGAACAGGACCTTGTGGTCGATCAGGTCGTTGAAGACCTGTTGATCGCCAGGATTGTAGGTGGTGAAGTTCTCACCGCTCTTCATTTTGCCCGTGATTTCGCGCCCCTGGATCGTGACCCGGTCAACCTCGTCGCCGCGCACCTTCTGGATGAAGGTCGAGTATTCCATGGGCCGCGCCGCCGGTTGGCGGTTGCCGAAATTATTGAACACCGACATCAGCACGATGGCGATGACGAGCCATAACAGGAGATTCTTGGTGAGATTGTTCAAGTATTACCTCTTAATCAAGTAACGGCGGATTCCGGCGCCCGTCATCCACTATCCGCATTTTCCTATGATGTACGCGGGCACACAACGATTTTGATCAGATACCCTTAAACCCCTTACCCAGAAGATAAATTTCCTTGCTCTCCGCGCGCGACGCCGGCGGTTTGCGCGCGACAAGCTTCTCGAAGCGGCGGCGCAACTGCGCGTGGAACTCGTTAAACCCGGCGCCCTGAAAGGTCTTGATCAGCAGCGAACCGCCCGGCTTCAGCGATTTGTCGGCGAAATCCAGCGCAAGTTCCGCCAGGTTCATGCTGCGCGCCTGGTCCACGGAGGCCACTCCTGTCATATTGGGGGCCATGTCGGAGATTACAAGATCCACCGGTTTGCCTCCCAAATGACCTATTAAGGAGTCTAGCACCCGCTGTTCGGTGAAATCCCCTTCGATGAATTCGACGCCGACCATCGGCTCCATCGGCAGGATGTCCAGTGCCAGCACCCGTCCGGACTCGCCCACGCGGCTTTGGGCGTACTGCGACCAGCCTCCCGGCGCGGCGCCCAGATCCACCACGGTCATGCCCGGGCGCAACAGATGGTCGCGGCGGTCAATTTCCTCGAGCTTGTATATGGCGCGCGAGCGGGCGCCCTCCTGGCGCGCGCGCTTGACGTATTTGTCCCTGGCGTTACGCGCGAGCCAGCGCTGACTGCTTTTGGTGCGGGACATGGGGAATGGAACGAGGCTGCGGTATGATGCGTCGATTCATCAAAAGGTAATCGGGCTTCATTATATATGGCTTTGAGCGCGAAACAGCGGAAACAGCTGAAGGCACTGGCGCATCACCGCAAACCGGTGGTGCAGGTGGGAAATGCCGGTGTCACGGCGCCGGTGGTCCGGGAAATAACCCTGGCGCTCGAGGCCCATGAGCTGCTCAAGATACGTCTGCCGGGCGTGGAGCGCGACGCGCGGCACGCGCTGCTGCAACAAGTCTGCGAAGCAACCGGGGCCGAGGCGGTTCAGGAAATCGGCCGGATAGCGGTGATTTACCGCCGCGCGAAAAAACCGCGCCTGAAACTTCCGGAATAGAAAAACACGGATCAGATATAACGGATTTCGAGGATTTCGTAGGAGCGCAGTCCACCCGGTACCTGCACCTCGACCATGTCGCCCAGCTCCTTGCCGATCAGCGCGCGGGCAATCGGCGAACTGATGGAGATCATTCCCTTGGCGATGTCGGCCTCGTGGTCGCCGACGATCTGGTAGGTCACTTCCTGGCCGGAATGCTCTTCCATGAGCTTGAGCGTGGCGCCAAAAACCACGCGGCCGTCGGCGTTGACGGTTTTGGGGTCGATGATCTGCGCCGTGGCGAGCTTGATATCGAGCTCGGCGATGCGTCCCTCGACAAAACTCTGTTGTTCCTTGGCCGCGTGATACTCGGCGTTCTCCGAAAGGTCGCCGTGCGAACGCGCCTCGGCAATCGCCTGGATGATGCGTGGACGCTCCACGGTCTTCAGGCGATGCAGCTCGGTTTTGAGCTTCTCGGCACCGACAACGGTCATGGGTGTTTTCTTCATGACTGACTTCCTGCCAATTCCTTGTGCAGGTCCTGCAAGCGACTGACGCGCATGTGCCCGGCGGCGCGATGCGCCTCGCAGGCGGCCCTGGCTGCCGCCAGCGTCGTGTAGTTGGTTACCTTGTGCTGCAAGGCCTCGCGCCGGATGGCGTAGGAATCCGCCAGGCTCTGTTTATCAGAAACCGTATTGATGATGATGTCAATCTCGTCGTTCGTGATCATGTCGATGATGTTCGGCCGCCCTTCGGACAACTTGCTGACTGCGCGCGCCGTCACGCCGCCGGTCTCGAGCACCGCGGCGGTCCCGCGGGTGGCCAGAACCTCGAATCCATGCTTGCTGAAGTAGCGCGCCACCTCGACCACCCCCTTTTGATCCGCATCGCGCACGCTGATGAAAATGCGGCCACTGTTCGGAATCGGACTGCCCGCGGCGATCTGGGATTTGGTGAAGGCCTCGCCGAAACTGCGGCCGACGCCCATGACCTCGCCGGTGGATTTCATCTCGGGGCCCAGGATCGTGTCCACGCCGGGGAACTTGATGAACGGGAACACCGCCTCCTTCACCGAATAATATTCAGGCACGATCTCTCCCGTCACGCCCTGCTTCTTGAGCGACTGTCCCGCCATGCAGCGCGCCGCGATCTTGGCCAGCTGCCGTCCGGTGGCCTTGGAAACATACGGTACCGTGCGCGAGGCGCGCGGGTTCACCTCCAGCACGTAAATCTTGCCATTCTGGATGGCGAACTGCACGTTCATCAGACCGACCACCTTGAGCGCCTTGGCCATCTTGACGGTCTGGCTGCGCAAGTCATCCTGGATCTTCTTCGACAGCGAAAACGGCGGCAACGAACACGCCGAATCGCCGGAGTGCACGCCGGCCTCCTCGATATGCTCCATGATCCCGCCGATGATGACCTGCTTGCCGTCGGACACGGCGTCGACATCCACCTCGGTGGCGTCGTTGAGGAAGCGGTCCAGCAGCACCGGCGAATCCTCCGACACGCGCACTGCCACGCGCATGTAGGTTTCCAGGTCGTCGCGCGCATGCACGATCTCCATGGCACGTCCACCGAGCACGTACGATGGACGCACCACCAGCGGATAACCGATCTTGTCGGCCAGTTTCACCGCTTCCTGCGCGGTGCGCGCCGTGGCGTTGGGCGGCTGCAACAGTTTCAGTTTCCTGATCAGCTTCTGGAACCGCTCGCGATCCTCGGCCACGTCGATGGATTCAGGGCTTGTGCCGATAATCGGCGCCCCCGCCGCCTCGAGCCCGCGCGCCAGCTTCAGCGGGGTCTGGCCGCCGTACTGCACGATCACACCTTCGGGCTTTTCCAGGCGAATGATTTCGAGCACGTCTTCCAGCGTCAACGGCTCGAAGTACAACCGGTCGGAGGTGTCATAGTCGGTGGACACGGTCTCCGGGTTGCAGTTGATCATGATGGTCTGGTAACCATCCTCGCGCAAGGCGAACGAGGCGTGCACGCAGCAGTAATCGAATTCGATGCCCTGGCCGATGCGGTTCGGGCCACCACCCAGCACGATGATCTTTTTCTTTTTCTCGGGCGCCGCCTCGCACTCTTCTTCGTAAGTGGAATACATGTAGGCCGTGGCCGAGGCGAACTCGGCGGCGCAGGAGTCGACGCGCTTGTAGACCGGGCGCACCTTCGCGGCATGGCGCCATTGGCGCACCTGTTTTTCCTTCACGTTCATCAAATGCGCCAGGCGGCGATCGGAGAATCCCTTGCGCTTCCAGGCGCGCAGCAGATCGGCGGAAGGCTTTTTCCTGCCGTACTTCGCGATCGTTTTCTCGGTCTCAACCAGATCGCCAATCTGCGCCAGAAACCAGGGATCGATGTAACAAAGGTCGTAAATCTCCTCCTGGCTCATGCCAAACCGGAAGGCATCGGCGACGTGCCAGACACGCTCTGAACCCGGCACACGCAGCGCCAGCGACAGGCGCTTGCGCGTCTCGTCCCTGTCCGCCGCGGCATCGAGCCGCGATTCGAGACCGTAGCTCCCGGTTTCGAGCGAGCGCAACGCCTTTTGAAACGATTCCTGGAAGGTGCGGCCGATCGCCATGGCCTCGCCCACCGATTTCATCTGGGTGGTGAGCGTGGGGTCGGCCTTGGGAAACTTCTCGAAGGTGAAACGCGGGATCTTGGTCACCACGTAGTCGATAGTGGGCTCGAACGAGGCCGGCGTCTTGCCGCCGGTGATGTCGTTTTTCAGTTCATCCAGCGTGTAGCCGACGGCGAGCTTGGCGGCAATCTTGGCGATCGGAAAACCCGTGGCCTTGGAGGCCAGCGCCGAGGAACGCGACACGCGCGGATTCATCTCGATGATCACCATGCGCCCGTCTTTCGGGTTGATGGCGAACTGCACGTTCGAGCCGCCGGTGTCCACCCCGATCTCGCGCAGGCAGGCGATCGAGGCATCGCGCATGATCTGGTATTCCTTGTCGGTCAGTGTCTGCGCCGGCGCAATCGTGATCGAGTCGCCGGTATGCACGCCCATGGGATCGAGATTTTCAATCGAACAGATGATGATGCAGTTGTCCTTGCGGTCACGCACCACCTCCATCTCGAATTCCTTCCAGCCGATGATGGATTCCTCGATGAGCAATTCGCGCGTGGGCGAGGCGTCCAGCCCGCGCTCGCAGATGGTCGTGAATTCATCCTTGTTGTAGGCGATGCCGCCACCGGTGCCGCCCAGGGTAAACGAGGGGCGGATGATGACGGGGAATCCGATCGCCGCCTGCACCTGCAGCGCCTCTTCCATGCTGTGGGCGATGGCGCCGCGCGCGCACTGCAACCCGATGGATTCCATGGCTTTCTTGAAACGTTCGCGGTCCTCGGCCTTGTCGATGGCTTCGCGTTTGGCGCCGATCATTTCGACGCCGAATTTCTCCAGCACGCCCTCGCGCGCCAGATCGAGCGCGGTATTGAGCGCCGTCTGGCCGCCCATGGTCGGCAGCAGCGCGTCCGGACGCTCCTTCTCGATGATCTTGGCGATCGTCGGCCAGGTGATGGGCTCGATGTAGGTCGCGTCGGCCATTTCCGGATCGGTCATGATCGTGGCCGGATTGGAATTGACCAGGATGACGCGATAACCCTCTTCCTTGAGCGCCTTGCAGGCCTGCGCGCCGGAATAGTCGAACTCGCAACCCTGGCCGATGATGATCGGCCCGGCGCCGATGATCAGGATGCTTTTGATGTCAGTACGTTTCGGCATACGAATCAGGTTTCAAGTTTCATGTCTGAAGTTTCAGGTTTTTTAACCTGAGACTTGAAACCTGAAACCTGAAACGCTTCCATCATTTTTATGAACCGGTCGAACAAGGGCGACACGTCGTGCGGTCCAGGGCTGGCCTCGGGATGGCCCTGGAAACAGAACGCCGGCTTGTCGGCGCGCTGCAGGCCCTGCACCGTGCCGTCGAACAGCGAACGGTGCGTCACGCGCAGGCAGGCCGGCAGGCCGGCTTCATCCACGGCGAAACCGTGGTTCTGGCTGGTGATCATGACGCGGCTGGTCTCGATATCGATCACCGGGTGATTCGCGCCATGATGGCCGAATTTCATCTTGACGGTGCGCGCGCCGGAGGCCAAGCCCAGCAGCTGATGCCCGAGACAGATACCGAACACCGGCAAGCCGGTATCCACGATTTGACGTATCGCTTCGATGGCATAGGTGCACGGCTCGGGGTCGCCCGGGCCATTCGAGAGAAACACCCCGTCCGGCTTCATCTTCAATACTTCTGCGGCCGGCGTCTGGGCCGGCACCACCGTGAGGCGACATCCACGCGCCGCCAGCATGCGCAGGATGTTGCGCTTGATGCCGTAGTCATAGGCAACCACATGAAACCGGGCCTGCGGCGGTTTCATGTAACCCGCACCCAGCTCCCACAGCCCTTCGTCCCACACGTAAGGCTTGCGGGTCGACACCACCTTGGCGAGGTCCATGCCCTTGAGTCCCGGGAACGCGCGCGCGGCCTTCAGCGCCGATTTCCTGTCGGGCTTGCTGCCCTTCTCCACCGCCAGGATGCATCCGTTCTGCGCGCCCTTCTCGCGCAACAGGCGCGTGAGCCGGCGCGTGTCAATGCCGGCAATGCCAACCAGCTTGTGGCGGCGCATGAATTCTCCCAGCGATTCCGTCGCGCGGAAATTGCTGTGGGTGAGCGGCAGGTCGCGAATGACCAGCCCCGCGGCATGCACAGCGCCGGATTCCATGTCTTCGGGATTGGTGCCGGTGTTGCCGATGTGGGGATAAGTGAGCGTGACGATCTGGCGAGCGTAAGAGGGGTCCGTGAGGATTTCCTGGTAGCCGGTCATGGCGGTGTTGAACACCACTTCGCCCACCGCCTGCCCCGGAACGCCGATGGACTCCCCGTAGAACAGAGAGCCATCTTCCAGCGCAAGCAGTGCGGACGGCATAGACCATGTACCTCGCGACGCGCAGGCGCACAAAAACGGGAGAGGCGCCCGCTGCTCCGGTGCTTCTCTCCCGCCTTGAATGCCTAAATAAGGGTGTTTCCGGCTGAAGCGGGATTTTACGTGACAGCCCGGCTGGAATCAACGACGAAACAGCGAAAATGCCACACGGGGGTGCGACATCTTGCCTAGACGAGGCGCTTTCCCTCCCGCAGCATGCGGGTGATGTCCTCGGTGGATACGGGTTTGCTGAAGAGGTAGCCCTGCACCATGTCACAACCGTAACGGCGCAGCGCGTCCAGCTGTTCCCGGGTTTCGACACCTTCGGCGACCACTTTCAGTTTCATGGCGCGCGCCAGGCTGACGACCGCCTCCACGATGGCCGCGTGATCGCGATCCACCGTGGCGTCACGCACGAATGAACGGTCGATTTTCATGACGTACAACGGCAGCCGTTGAAAGGAATCGCGAAAACTGGTCCCCGCGCCGTTGTCCGCCAGCGCTACATGGACCCCCAGCGCGCTCAGCTGGTTGAGGACGGCACGGTAATTTTCATGTCCGGTACCCACCAGTTTCTCGGGGGGGACATCGAGCTCCAGATAATCCGCCGACATGTTTGTCTCCTTCAGGATCTTCTCGACCAGCTCCACAAACCCCCGGCGGCGGAACCGGTAAGGCGAGATATTCACCGTCATGCGCAGCGGAGACATGCCGATTTTCTGCCACTGATAGTTCTGCGTGCAAACGGTGCGTAACACCCATTCATCGACGGTATAAACCAGCTTGGACCGCTCCAGCAGGGGCATGAAATCCCCGGCCGATATCAGTCCCATTTCCGGATGCTGCCACCGCAACAGCGCCTCCACCCCGATGATATTTCCGCTCGACAGATCCACGCGCGGCTGGTAGTGGAGCAGCAGTTCACCGCGCTCGAGCGCATTCTCGATCTGCATCTCCATCTGCTTCACGGCCGCCGCGTTCTCCGCCATGTCGATTCCGAACAACTGGAAGTTGTTGCGCCCGGCCTGTTTGGCGCGGTACATGGCCTGGTCGGCGTCCTTGAGCAGGCTCGCCAGATCCTTGTCGTCCATGGGGTAAATCGTGATGCCGATGCTGATTGTGATATGAACCTCGTGCCCGTCCACGCGAAACGGTTCCTGCATGACATCGATGATCTTCTCCGCCACGATGGTGGCGTTATCGATGTGCGGAATGCTCTCCAGGATAACGGTAAATTCATCGCCCCCCAGGCGCGACACTGTATCCACGTCCCGCAAACATGAGGTAATTCTTTTTGCCACCGCCTTCAGCAATTCGTCACCGACATGGTGACCCATGCCGTCGTTGATGGTCTTGAAGTGGTCCAGATCGAGATACATGATCGCGACCAGTTTTTCCTCGCGACTGGCGCGCGCCAGTGCGTGGGTCGCGCGGTCGTGAAACAGCGCACGGGTCGGCAGGCCGGTCAGGGCGTCGTATTGCGCGAGATAAACCAGGCGCTGCTCGGCCTGTTTGCGTTCGGTGATATCACGCGCGATGGCGACAAAGCCGGGATGGTTTCTGTCGCCGGTCTCGCAAACGGTCAAGTCGACCTGAAACGTCGCCCCGCTTTTGCGCAGACCCACCGCCTCGCGCGTGCCGCTGCCGATCGCGCCGCCCACGCCGGTCCGGATATCCGTCAGCAAGGCATCGATGTTTTTCCCCCGGATCTCGTTTTCCTTGTAGCCGAATATCTGCTCCGCCATCGGATTGAACATACTGATCGTGCCTTGCGAATCGATAATCATCACGCCTTCGGCAATATTGCCGAGCACGGTCCGCAACTGTTCATCAATGGCAGGGATGACGGTCTTTTCACGGAAGGAGCGGTGGCCGGCAAAACGCAGATAAATCAGTGTCAGCAACAGTGTTGTTGCCGACGCCGCAAGCACCGCCACAATCAGCGTGGTGGAGTCAACGGACATGACGAGTAGCCGGTTCAGCCATGTGATTCATGCGCGCGCAGCGTTGTTCTTGAATTTGTGCTCCAGCCAAGGATAGCCGGCCCACGTGCGTTTACCATAAAAGCCTGGCGCGTGTGGGGTTTAAGGCTAAACTCCGCTTATGGAAAAAGAATATTTCACCATCCTGATACATCTCGGCGCGGCGGTGCTGGCGGGCGGTTTTATCGGCCTGGAACGCACCTATCACGGGCGCCCGGCCGGATTTCGCACCCATACGCTGGTCTGCACCGCCTCCAGCCTGTTGATGCTGCTGACCGTCTACCAGTGGGAGTTGCTCAAGGGCGTGCCGCTGGAAACCGTGCGCGTGGACCCGACACGCATGGCGCAGGGCATCATGACCGGCATCGGCTTTCTCGGCGCCGGCGTGATCATGAAGGAAGGGCTGACCGTGCGCGGTCTGACCACGGCGGCGTCGATCTGGATAACCGCCTCCATCGGCATTCTGCTGGGCATCGGTTTTTACTTTCCCGCCATCGTGGCGACCCTGCTCACGCTCGGAACGCTGTCGTTGTTCCGCTGGATCGAGGCCATCATGCCCTCGCAGTACTACGCACGCCTGCACGTGCGCTTCAAGCGCCAGGATTTGCTGCCCGAGCCCGAACTGCGCGACCTGATCACGGCGCATGGTTTCTCCGTGGCCAACCTGAGCTATCAATTGGCGGACGAGGGCAAGGTGTTTGAGTACCAGATGACGGTCCGCGTCGGCAACCGCGACAGTTATCGGCGCCTGGCCGAGACCCTCACCGGCCGGGAGCAGGTGCTGGAATTTCACATCTATCCCACCGGCGACTGAACCACCCGCGCAATCTAGAATACGACTGGCCGGTCGTCGAGTTCGTTGCTGTCTTTCTTTTGCGGCGGATAATGACGGGCGAGGTGGGCACTCACGCTGCGGATGCCGTGCAGAACGCCTTGCTCGAATTTTCCCTGGCGGAACAGCGTCTCCATTTCACGGCATATTTTTTCCCAGCCCTCGGTGCTCACCCGGGCATGCGCGTCACGGTCAGCGATGATCTCCACGTCGCGATCCGCCAGCAGCAGATAAATCAGAACTCCGTTGTTCCGCTGCGTATCCCATACTCTCAACTGGGAGAACACTTCCAGCGCGCGTTCACGCGCCGGCTGGCCACGTAACAGCGGTAAAAAGGGCAATCCGCTTTCCACCGCAAAACGAATCTCGCCGGCATGCGTCGTCTCGGCCGCACGAATCGCGGCCTCGATGGCACGCAAGGTGCGCGCCGGAAACACCAGGCGCACGCGCCACGGCGGCAGGAACAGATTGCGAATCACGCGCCGGACGTTCATCACCATTTCCCCGAGGCGCCGCCGCCCCCGAATCCGCCGCCCCCGCCGCTGAAGCCGCCTCCGCCACTGCTCCAGCCGCCGCCGGGGCCGCTGCTGTAACCCCCGGACCAGCCGCCGAAATTACCCCGTCCACCACGGCCACCGCTGCTGCCGACGGCCAGAGTGAACAAAAAGACAACTACTCCCGCTACCAGCGCGCCGAGCAGCGAGCCGATGGTGATCCAGAAAACAATGCCCACGATTCCGCCGGAAACAGCGGCCCCGATCAAGCGGCCGAGCAGCGCTCCCAGAAACCCGCCACCGATCATGACCGCAATGAACGCCGCCGGCAGCAGATCGGCAATTCCGGACCACGATCGGTCGCGTGCCTGCGGCGGCGGCAACGGCTCACCGTCGATCAGGCGAATCAGGCGGGTGATGCCTGCCTGAATGCCCCCGTAGTAGTCGCCCTGCTTGAAGAAAGGAACAATGATCTCGTCAATGACACGGTTGGCCACGGCATCCGGTATCGCACCTTCGAGGCCATAGCCGACTTCGATGCGCAGCGCACGGTCGTCCTTGGCAACGAGCAATATCACCCCGTCATCAATGCGGCTTCCACGTGCGTCTTTCCTTCCCACTTTCCAGGTTTCGGCAACCCGCAGGGAATACTGCTCGATGGCTTCGGGTTGCGTCGTGGGAACGATCAGCACCGCGATCTGGCTGCCCTTGCGGGTTTCGAAGTCGCGCAGCTCCTGTTCCAGCGCGTCGCGCTGCGACGGCGCGAGCGTGCCGGTCAGGTCGGTCACGCGCGCCGTCAGCGGCGGCACCGCCACTTCCGCACGGAGGGCGAAACTGGCGAGGAAAAGCGCCAGGAGAAGCAGTCCGCGCGCGAGCACCCTGATGTTGGCGCGCATCATGCCGGCATCAATATGCTGGCGTTACTGTTTTCCGGCGCCGGCTGGCGTGGGCGGCGTACCGCCGAAATCGACCCTCGGCGGCCTGGCGATTTCCTTTTCATTCTCCACGGTGAAGCTCGGTTTCACCTTGTAACCGAAGAGCATCGCCGTCAGGTTGCTCGGGAAGCTGCGCACGGTGACGTTGTACGCCTGCACCGCCTGGATGTAACGGTTGCGCGCCACGGTGATGCGGTTCTCCGTGCCTTCGAGCTGCGCCTGCAAATCGCGGAACAGGCCGTCGGCCTTCAGCTGCGGATAATTCTCCGCCACCGCGAGCAGGCGCGACAGGGCGGAACTCAGTTCGCCTTGCGCAGCCTGAAATTTGGCCAGCGCCTGTTCATCGTTAACCAACTCCGGGGTCGCCTGGATGGAACCCACCCTGGCGCGCGCGTTGGTTACCTGTTCCAGCACTTCCTTTTCGTGTGCCGCGTAACCCTTGACCACGTTCACCAGGTTCGGCACCAGGTCGGCACGACGCTGGTACTGGTTCAGCACCTCGGCCCAGCCGGCCTTGATCTGCTCATCGGTGCTTTGCAAGGTGTTGTAGCCGCAGCCACCGAGCAGGGAAAAAATCATCAGGAACAATGGCAAAACAATCTTGTTGCGCATGGATCACTCCTTGATATTCAACAAACCGCTCAATTTGCGTTGGCGACAAACTGCCTGCGGTAATTGACCACCTTATACAGGTATTGCCGCGTTTCTTCATAAGGCAGGCCGGTGCGCAACTTCTGGTACACCGCCGACGGCGACAGGCCGTTGATGGCATTCACCGCAGCGACCTTGTCCTTCGAGAACGTCCGCAATACATTGCTCGGCCCGGTGTTGTACGCCGAAATCACACAATATTCCCGCGATACCGGATTGGCCACCGGTTCCAGCTGGCTGTAGGTAAGCACATTCAGATAGGCCGTACCCAGCTCGATGTTGTTCTCGGCATCAAACAGGAATTGCTTGGACGGGGTTTCATCCTGCCCCTTTGCCTTGCGATAGGCCTCGCGTCCGCCGCTGCCGGGAACGAGCTGCATCAACCCGTAAGCCGGCGCAGAACTTACGGCAAAGGGATTGAAATTGCTTTCGGTGCGGATGACGGCATACACCAGGCTCGGGCTGATCTTGTACTGCTCGGCGAACTTCGTCACCAGATGACTGTATTTCTCGGCCTGCTTGTTCTCGAAATTGGACACCATCGGGAATTTCACGAACAGCGCCTTTTTCTTGCCGTTATCCAGGTCGACCTCGCGCGTCGCGGCCCGGGTTTTCAGAAGGTGATCGGCAAAGCCCTCGGCCTCGACCGGCGAGGCCACAGGCTTGTTGTTCTGGTCGACCACCAGACCGAGGAGATAAGGTTCTTTCTCGCTGGTCAGGGTAATGGCGCTGTCGGAGAAAAGATCCACCGCGCGCGGGTCGTTGGGCGTGAGCAGCGTGGTGACGATGGCGTTTTTCAGGCTGGCGTTCGGGTCCTTGTCGTCCACGGTCTCCACCGTCACCTCGCCCTTGTCGAAATCCACCACCGCGCGGCTCATGTAATTCTGCGTGTACTTTATATATTGCACGCGCGAGGGGAGTTTTACTTCCTTCTTGCCCCAGGTCTTGCTGACGCGGCCGGTCAGCAAGGTCACCAGGTTGGTGTAGTCGCGCTGGATGGTTTTGACGTCCTGCACCAGCGCATAGGGGTTGGATTTATAGACCGACTCCCGGCTCTTCAGGCCCGCCTTGATCGCTTCCCTGGCGTTGTCGCTGCGTGCGATGCTGGCGACCGAGCGCGTCGTCGGGCTGGTGAGGACGGCCAGCGTCTGATTGAGCGTCGGGGCCTTTCTTCCGGACGACGCGCATCCCGCCACCAGCGCGGCACAGCACAGGCCCAGAATAATTTTCCGCGTCCTTGCCATTAACGTAGCCCTACTCCGCTTCGCTGCGTTCGTCTCGCCATTCAAGAATCAATCAGCGCAATCCCAATACGTCCTGCATGTCGTAAAGGCCGTTTTTCTTCTCGGCAAGCCAGCGCGCCGCGCGCAGCGCGCCGCTGGCGAAGGGCATGCGCGATTCGGCGCGGTGCGTGATTTCCACGCGCTCGCCGCCGCCGGCGAACAGCACGGTGTGATCGCCGACGATGTCGCCGGCGCGGATGCTGGAGAAGCCGATGGTCTGGCGCGCGCGTTCGCCGCTGATGCCGTGCCGGCCGTATACGCCATGCTCCTTGAGGTCGCGCTGCAATACTTTGGCGACCACTTCACCCATGCGCAGCGCGGTGCCCGACGGCGCATCGGCCTTGTGACGGTGGTGCGCTTCGATGATCTCCACGTCCACCTCGTCGCCCAGCACGCGCGCCGCGGTTTCGAGCAGCTTGAAACACAGATTCACGCCCACACTCATGTTGGGCGCGAACACAATCGCGATGTCCCTGGCGGCGGTGGCGATACGGCCTTTTCCTGCTTCATCGAGACCGGTGGTGCCGATGACCATTTTCTTTTTATGCTGGCAGCAGTAGTCGAGGTTGGCAAGCGTCGCTTCCGGACTGGTGAAATCCACCAGCACGTCGAAGTCCGTCCCGTCGAGCCCGGCACGCACGGCGACGCCCAGCTTGCCCAACCCCGCCAGTTCGCCCGCGTCCTTGCCAATGGCCGCGCTGCCGGGACGCTCCAACGCTGCGCTCAGACGCAGACCTTCGGCGCGCGCGCAGGCCTCGATGAGCGTGCGGCCCATGCGTCCGGCGGCGCCAGTGACGGCAATATTGATCATCCTGTTTCCCTGTCGGCAATCTTGTTGCCGCAGAGAATAGATGATTTGACCGGGGACGCCAACCGATAACACGGTATGGGCGAGGACTCGAAAGATTAATACGGTGCAGAAAGACCGTGATGGGAGGGCAAAAACTATCGCGGCATTCCCGGGCGGCAGCCTGCCGCCCGGGTTGATTTTCAGCGTGGCCTACTTCTTTTTACGTGCGATGCCGATCAGCCCCAGCAGCCCCGAGCCGAACAGCCACGCGGCGGCGGGAACGGGGACAGGGGCAACATATGCGTTCGCATAGTTGAAGCCGGTGTCGGCGCTCAACGCGTTGAAATCGGTGATCGCCACGCCGTTCGCGTCGCGCAGATCGACGATGCCGCCCCAGGCGATGGTATGCCCGAACGACGCCTGGCCCATCGCATCCACTGCGGATAAGTTGGTCTGACCGTAACTGTTGTTGGTGCTGGAGTTGGCCTGAACCGTACCGTAGATGGACAGGTTCAGCGCCTGACCGAACACCACGGGCATGGTGAACAAGTAGGTGCCGGGTGCGGCGTTGCCCATTAAATCACTGGCTCCGTTGAGCATCGTCTGCCGCTGGAAACCCTCCCATGCCAGACCTTGGTTCGCGGCATCTCTGAGCTGGAACCCGCCGCGCCATTCCTCGCTCGACCTTCCCCATAGCGAATTGTTGCCGGTGACATCGGGGCCCCAGAAGGAGTCCCCTAACGAGCCCGAGACCGAAAAGGCCACGGTCGCAAAGCCGCTGCTGCCCGCTGCGGCCGAGGGGCTGCTGAGAGCGAACTGATCGGAGAAACTGCCCGAGGCATACGCTTCGCTGTAACTATAGGTATCGCCCCCGCTAACCGTAGAACTCGACCAAGTATTCAAGTGTATGCCCGCCGTCTGCACCAGGGACCAAGCATCTGCATAGGTATAGGCCAGGGAAGAGCCTGTAACACCTGACGGGTAGTTACTGTTGCTTGCCCAGACAGGGCTGGCGTTCTGGGAGGACATGTATTGATTCAGGCTATCCCCAGCCGTGGCCCACGAATACGCGGCCCCCGTGATTGAAGTACTTGCATAATATGAAGCAGCGGTGGCATTGCCGCCGACTGATAAGAAACCGGCGACTAGCGCAACGGCAAGCAGGGTTTGCGTAGTTTTTGTTTTCATTGATTCCTTTTGGTTTTGGTTTGTATTTTTAGATTCTGGTACAGCGCGTTTGAGGTCAGATTCACGGCTTGAAATAATTTCTTCGGAATAAATTGTGAGCAAGACATGCCTGTTAAGCTGTTTTGCGCCGCGCGGCGCCGATCAGACCCAGCACGCCGGAACCGAACAGCCATACGGCGGCCGGTGCGGACAAAAAGGGGCAGCCGGCACGCAGGCCAGGCCGCCATCAGCCCAAAGTATATTGATCTCGTTCAGAGATTTTATGCGGCGTTTCATGACCTGCCCTCCCACCTTTTACGGACGATTATCCGCATTTGTTTTTATGGAACCCGCGCATGACACGCCGCGCGCGCGGGTTTTATATCAATTCTGTTTTTTACAACGCGCGTGCCTTGCGTCGCGCGATACCCACCAGCCCCAGCAGCCCCGACCCGAACAACCACACGGCCGGCGGCACGGGGACCGGAGCAACGGCAACCTGCATGTTGTCCAGACCCCAGCTCTCGTCGGCAAGGCCCTGCAGTCCGCTGGCCGAGAAATTCAGAACCAGATCACTGCTGTTGTGCGCAAATGTGAAGCTGAGGTTGTAGACCGAATCCATCCACTCCTCCGGACGATTATTCACCGGATCGGTAAAGGTGTAACCCAGTGAATAGCACTCGGCGGCGCCGGTCATGGGATTGTAGGTGCCGGCGGGATAGACCGCGTTATAACCGGTGTTGCAGCTGGGCGCGCCGGGAGACGGCGCATATGACTGACCGGCGGGATTGCCATTGCTGAAGGTCGCACTTAACAAGGTCGATCCGCCAGCCACGCCCAGACTCCAGGTATCCGGGCCGAGCGGGTCACCATTCACCTGCGTGGTGTCATTGCCGTCCCAGGAACGGATCAGATAGAGACTGAACGACACCGTGGTAAACCCATGGGCCGGAAGCCCATTCAGGGACAGACTGACGGTTTCATTTCCGAACTCCCCGAGGAACAGTCGTGTGCCGGCGTAATCCGGGTTGGGTGCCGACGCGACACTCGTATCGGACCATTCGCTTCCGATCGTGCCCTGAAAGTCATTGGTATAGACCGTAGCCGCGCTCGCCGGCATGGCGAACCAGCAAGCGAATACAAGCAAAGTACGGCGCGCATATTGCGATCCTGATACCGGCTTTATCGGTTTCTTTGTCATTGTGCCCCCCCTGTCATCCTGGAAACGGTTAAGTAGTTTTCCGTTTTTGGCGCGACGCCACGCCGAGCAGGCCAGCCAGTCCGGAACCGAACAGCCAAACGGCGGCCGGCACGGGGACGACGCTTGGATCCGGCGGAGGCAGCTGCCCCATGGAGCCGGCAAAGAATGCGCTCGTTATGCAATTTCTGTCGCCGCACCAGTTGTTCTTGCCGTACTTGCCTTTTCCGTCAATGATGTTGCACCACTCGAACCCCGCCACATGCGCCGAGAAAAGCGCGTCAAAATCATCGAGGGTTGCGCCATTGACCGTGAAGCTCAGGCTGTCGGTGCGGGACTTGCCCTTGCCCTGAAGCCGGATGTCGAATTTTCCGAACTCGCTCATTCTCCTGTCTTCCCTGATCCTCCAGGAATCCGGCAGTCCGGCGATTTCAAACCCGGATTCGTCGTTGAAGCTGAAACCGAATTTCTGGATGCCGAAGTTCCGGCCGGCAACGTTGCTCAGCGGATCAAGCGTTTGCACGAGGAAATCCACGCCGCCGGTTCCATTTTCCGTCAGCATCACGGACAGATAATGGTTGCCGTCGGGCAAGGTATTCGACTGGTCAAGAAAAAAGGAAACGCTGGCGGCGCGCGCGGGCAGCGCGACGAGCATCAACGCGCCGACGAACCCGAACCCCAGGACGCGTCCTGCTGTTTTTATGCGGCGGGAAAACTCCATATACTCCTCCTGAAATACATTATTATTTGTGGCAAGGCCTGCGCCTTGTATTCTTCTGTCCTTCGAGTGATGCTCCTTGATGTGGCCGGCGACGCACTCCATCAGGCGCCGCCAATGAAAAATGCTTTTGTGCCTGTTTGAACTCCCAGGCTTTAACGCGATTTTTTCTTGCCCGCCTCGATTACCCTGAGAACAGGCTTGGTGGCTGTAAGCTTGAGGGAGTGGGACTCTGACAGGATCGCCACCAGTTCACCGACGCTGTGAAACGGGCGCTTGGCTTCTTCCCCGACAGTCTCCACAAGACCGACAAGACTCTCCGGATTATCGGCATCCCGTCGATACATGCGCACGATGTAGCTGTCCATCCGCTCCTCCAGTCTGTAATTCTTTTTTCTGTACGTGGAAGAATGCGTGGAATCGACATACGGATAACTTACGGATTGGAAGAAAACTGAAACATGCCGAGGCATCTCGCGCCCGGATAGCACGAGACCGGATTCAGAATCTCAGTCTTAGATCAATCGACGGTGAATGGCTTCGGTGGCAGCAGAAGGGGTGATGGAAAGAATCAACGACAGAGTCGTGCGGCAACGGCGGTATACGGCCAGCGCCTCGCTGCGCCGTCCGAGCTGGTGATAGCAGACCATCAGACGTTGATAAAAAATTTCGGCGAGGTCGTCGACCTCGAGCCCTTTCAGGTAGCACTGGATGGCGGCTTCGTGCCGCCCGACCCTTTCCCAGTGACGCGCGACATCCATCAGGTGGCGCAGGAATTTGCTGCGCAGCCGCTCGCGCAGGGAGATGGACCACGGTTCGGGCGTTTCACGGCCGAGAAAATGCCCGTGATAAAGCGACAGCAGCCTGGAGGACAGTATCGCCAGCTCGTCGGGATCCGGTTGCGAAGAATTCAGCAGGGCTTCGGCCTGACCTGTGGCCTGTTCAAAGGCCCATACGTCCACCCAGCAAAGCTGGTTATCGAGGGTGAGCAGTCCGTTTGAAAGCACCAGCGCCTTGTCGACGCCCACAAGTCTGCGCAGCCGGTGCAGAGTGATTTCGAAAGCGTTGTAGGCCTCGTCGCCTTCGGATTCGGGCCACAGCGCCATCGCCAGCTGATCCGTGGCAACTTCACGGCCACCCAGAGCCACCAGCACCTTGAGCAACTCCAGGGGCCGGTGTTGGGCTTTCCTGGCAAAACGGATCGGCTCTATGCCCCGGGAGACTGAAAAACGACCAAGCGTATAGATATGCAGCGGATAATTCCGGTGCTCATCAGTCGCGGGAACACTGACAGGTAATTGTTGCAGGTCAAACATGATATAACGCCAGCAAGCCACTCTCTTATTGGCAGCTTTCCCTGCTGTCCGTCAATTCGTCTCATCCCCTCCCCTATATTCTGGCAGTAATTGCCCTCAAATTCATAGCTGAATAGTTAATGTTAATGATGCCTTACGTATACACCCAAACTGCTGCATGCAGATTATGCGATAACTCCATGATATATAAGAATTTGAAAATGACGTGCTGCTCAGGTTGAAAGTCGGGGTTAACCAGACCCATGCCTGATTTTATTGGCCGGGACAGAATGCGGGGGCACGCAATGGGGGGGGGCGGGCGCGAGCAGGGCGCAGGGGCCCCATCGTTTTATGATGGGGATGCAACCGTCGCGAGTCGCCCGCGGAACCCGTCAAGGGACTCAGCCGAAGATGCCCTTGAGCTTGTCGAGCCAAGAAGCTTCGCGAGGACTATGACGGGTTCCCCCCTCACGCAGCGAGTGCTCAAGTTCCTGCAACAGCTCTTTCTGTCTGGCAGTCAGATTGACTGGTGTCTCCACGCTGATGCGGCAATAAAGATCACCGGTCTGTCCGCTGCGCACGTTACGCACGCCCTTGCCGCGCAGACGGAAAAGTTTTTCGCTCTGGGTGCCGGGCGGTACCTTGATTGACGCGCGTCCATCCAGTGTCGGTACCTCGAGTTCGCCGCCAAGCACCGCCGTGGCAAAGCTCACGGGCATTTCGCAATAGAGATCGTCCTGTTCGCGCTTGAACAGTGAATGCGGCTTGAGCCGGATCTGCACGAACAGGTCACCCGGCGGCCCGCCGTTTTCGCCGGCCTCGCCTTCGCCCGCAAGACGGATCTGATCGCCCTCGTCCACGCCGGCGGGAACCTTGACCGACAATGTTTTGGTGTGCTGCACCCGGCCGGCGCCATGGCAGGTCGGACATGGATCGGTGATGACCTTGCCGGCACCATGGCACTTGGGACAGGTTTGCTGGACGGAAAAGAAACCCTGTTGCATACGTACTTGGCCGTGGCCGCCGCAGGTGCGGCAAACGCTGGACGAGGTGCCGGCCTTGGCGCCGCTGCCCTGGCAGGTCTCGCACTTTTCCATTGCCGGAACCCGGATGCGCACTTCCGTGCCGCGCACGGCGTCTTCAAGCGAAAGCTCCAGGCTGTAACGCAGATTCGCACCGCGAAAGACCTGCGCGCCGCGTGCGCGCCCGCCGCCGAAGATGTCGCCGAACACGTCGCCGAAGATATCGGCGAAATTCGCGCCGCCCGCTGAATAAAATCCTCCCGCGGCGCCGGCCGCGGCCGAGGGGTCCACGCCGGCATGGCCGAACTGATCGTACGCGGCGCGCTTCTGCGAATCGGAAAGGACCTCGTAGGCCTCCTTGGCGTCCTTGAATTGGGCCTCGGTGGTCTTGTCACCCGGGTTGCGGTCCGGATGATATTTCATGGCCAGGCGCCGGTACGCCTTCTTGATATCCGCGTCCGAAGCGTTGCGTGCCACGCCGAGTGTTTCGTAATAGTCTTTTTTTGTCATTCCCGCGACCCGTTTTGCACGAATGTCTGAACCTCAAATGGCAAAGGCACAGTGGCCAACCTTCCCCGATCGCCCCACCGTGCCTTCGTTCGCCAATGCGCTGAACTTACTTCTTGTCCTTGTCGTCCTTCACTTCCTCGAATTCGGCGTCGACCACGTTTTCCTTTTCCTTGGCCTCGGTTTTCTCGGCGCCGGCGGTTTCCGCCGCGCCCGGCGCGGCCGAGGCGTTGGCCTGCGCGTACATCTGCTCGGCCAGCTTGTGCGAGGCCTCCAGCAGAGCGTCGGTCTTTTTCTTGATATCGTCCTTGTCGTCACCGCGCGTGGCTTCCTCGAGTTCCTTGATGGCGGCCTCGATTTTTTCCTTTTCCGCGGCGTCCAGTTTCTCGCCCATTTCCTTCACGGATTTGCGCACGCTGTGCACCAGGCTGTCACCGTGGTTGCGCGCCTCGGCGAGCTCGCGCGCCTTGTGGTCTTCCTCGGCATGCGCCTCGGCGTCCTTGACCATTTTCTGGATCTCTTCCTCGGTCAGGCCGGAACCGGCCTTGATGGTGATCCGGTTTTCCTTGTTGGTGGCCTTGTCCTTGGCTGACACATGCAGGATGCCATTGGCATCGATGTCGAACCCGACCTCGATCTGCGGCACGCCGCGCGGCGCCGGCGGAATGTCGCCGAGGTCGAAACGGCCAAGCGACTTGTTGCCCGAGGCCATCTCGCGCTCGCCTTGCAGCACGTGCACCGTCACCGCCGTCTGGTTGTCGTCGGCGGTCGAAAACACCTGCGAGGCCTTGGTCGGGATCGTGGTGTTCTTCTGAATAAGCTTGGTCATGACGCCGCCCAGCGTTTCGATGCCGAGCGACAGTGGCGTGACGTCGAGCAACAGCACGTCCTTCACCTGTCCGCCCAGCACGCCGCCCTGGATGGCGGCGCCGACGGCGACCGCCTCGTCCGGGTTCACGTCCTTGCGCGGTTCCTTGCCGAAGAAATCCTTCACCAGCTGCTGCACCTTGGGCATGCGGGTCTGGCCGCCGACCAGGATCACGTCGTCGATGTCGGAGGCCTTGAGCCCGGCGTCCTTGAGCGCGACCTTGCACGGCTCGATGGTTTTCTGAATGAGATCTTCGACCAGCGCCTCGAGCTTGGCGCGCGTGATCTTGATGTTGAGATGCTTCGGGCCGCTGGCATCCGCCGTGATGTACGGCAGGTTCACCTCGGTCTGCTGGCTCGAGGACAGTTCGATCTTGGCCTTCTCCGCGGCATCCTTCAGGCGCTGCAACGCGAGTGGATCCTTGTGCAGATCCACGCCGGCGTCCTTTTTGAATTCGTCCGCGAGGTAATCGATGATGCGCTTGTCGAAGTCCTCGCCACCGAGAAAGGTGTCGCCGTTGGTGGACAACACCTCGAACTGGTGCTCCTTGTCGACCTCGGCGATCTCGATGATGGAAATGTCGAACGTGCCGCCGCCCAGGTCATAGACCGCGATCTTGGAATCGCCCGGCTTCTTGTCCATGCCGTAGGCGAGCGCCGCGGCGGTCGGCTCGTTGATGATGCGCTTGACCTCGAGACCGGCGATGCGCCCGGCGTCCTTGGTCGCCTGGCGCTGGGAATCGTTGAAGTAGGCCGGCACGGTGATGACGGCTTCCTTCACTTCCTCGCCGAGATAGTCCTCGGCGGTCTTTTTCATTTTCTGCAAGACGCGCGCGGAAATTTCCTGCGGCGCCATGGACTTGCCCTTGGCTTCCACCCAGGCATCGCCGTTCTTGGCCTTAACGATCTTGTACGGCACCATCTTGATGTCGCGCTGCACGACTTCGTCTTCGTACTTGCGCCCGATCAGGCGCTTGATGGCATACAGCGTGTTGGCGGGGTTGGTGATCGCCTGGCGCTTGGCCACCTGGCCCACCAGCACCTCGGTATCATCGGTGTAGGCCACGATCGACGGGGTCGTGCGATCGCCTTCGCTGTTTTCGATCACGCGCACCTTGTCCCCTTCCATGACCGCCACGCAGGAGTTGGTTGTGCCCAGGTCTATACCGATAATTTTTGCCATGGTTATCGCCTCAAAATTTGCTTGTAATTGGAATTCGAAATGGGGCTGGTCCGGCCGGTTTTCAAGCTGACCCGGCCGGCTTTGCCGGCTCGGCCGCCGCGCGCGCCACGACCACCATGGCCGGGCGCAACAGGCGGTCATTCAGCAAAAATCCCTTCTGGACCACATTTACCACGTGGCCCGGCGGGACCTCCGCGGAATCGACCATGCTGATGGCCTGATGTCGTTCGGGGTCGAATTTCTGTCCCGCCGGGTCGATCAGGGTCAGGCCGAATTTCTGGAAGATGCCGTCCAGCAATTTCAGAGTCAGATCCAGCCCCTCGTGCATTTTCTGCACCGCCGGGTTGCTGTCCTTCGGCAGCTCCACCATCCGGGCGAGCTCCAGGCTGTCCCGGACCGCGATGATTTCCGAAGCAAAGCGCTCAATGGCGAATTTGCGCGTGGCCACGACATCCAGCTCCGCGCGCTTGCGCATGTTCTCGGCCTCGGCGCGGGCGCGCAGGAACCGGTCCAGGTTCTCCGCGGCCTCGGCACGGACCTTTTCCAGCTCTGCCTGCAATTGCTGGGCTTCAGTGCCCGGTTCGAGATCGTGTGGGGCGCCGGCGTCCGGAGCAGCGTTCTCCCTCGCCGCCGGGCCAGCCGGGGCTTCCTTATATTCGCTCATTACTACATCTCCGCGGTGAATGGACTCATCATGAATGGGGTTAACGGCCCGAGGATTCAAGCCGCCCGGGACGCTCGCTGCTGCTGAGGGCGCCGCCCAGGAGCCGGGCCGTGATATCGACGATGGAGATCACCTGCTCATAGGCCATGCGCGTGGGGCCGATGACCCCCAGCGTGCCGACGATGCGGCCGTCGGCGCTGTAGGGCGCCGTGACCACGCTGCAATCGGCCAGCACGTCGTAACCCGATTCCTGGCCGATGAATATTTTCACGCCGGGGCCACGCATGCTCTGGTCCAGCAGATGCAAAAGGTCGCGCTTGGCATTGAAGGCCTCGAACAACTTGCGCAGCTTGCGTACGTCCCCCAGCTCGGGGAAATCCATGAGATTGGATTCGCCGCTGACCACCAGCTCGTCGGACTGTTCCTCGCCGCTCAGCGCCTCGCGCGCCATGCTCACCGCGACCTGCATGATGCGTTGCATGTCGTCGCTGGCCTGTTGTATCTCCTGCAGCAGGGCGCGTTTCACGTCGCTCATGGAAGTGCCGGAATAGGTCTCGTTGAAATAATTGGCGGACTGCACCAGCTCGGCCGGAGAATAGTCACGCTCCGCCTGGATGATGCGGTTGTGCACCTGGCCGTCCTGCGTCACCAGGATCACCAGCACGCGCCGGTTCGAGAGATTCACGAAATCGATGTGGCGGAAGGCCAGCTGCTCCTCGCGCCGCGGCATCATGACGATGCCGGCGAGCTTGCAGACCTCGGACAGCATGTGCGAGGCATTCTCGATGAGGTGCTGCGGGTCGTGATCCGCGTGCAGCTCTTTCTCGAGTTTGTGCAACTCGTTCACGTTCAGGGATTTGACCTTCAGCAGGGTGTCCACGAACACGCGATAGCCGCGTTCCGTCGGCACGCGCCCGGCCGAGGTATGCGGGGAGCGCACCAGCCCCATTTCCTCAAGGTCTGACATGACGTTGCGCACCGTGGCCGAGGACAGATCCAACCCGGCCTGACGCGCCAGGGTGCGCGAACCCACGGGCTGACCCTCGGCGATATACCGCTCAATCAGCGTTTTCAGCAATATTTCCGCGCGGGCATCGAGAGTCATGGCAAACCTCTATAATGGTGCTGACTTTAGCACTCTCAAAGCTTGAGTGCCAAGCCCTGTCCCTTTCCAGGAATCATTCAACAAAGCAGGACGGGCAGGATTAACAGGATTTTTCAGGATTCGCAGAACCAAAAGTCAGCGATCACGCAGATCGTGCCGGCAATCCGCGATCAATAAATGGTGCATTGGCCAGCAGTTGGGTGCGTGCTAGGTTTATGATTCACATCCGGAAGACATTCATGGACAAAAAAATCAAAACCGTCGGCCTGTTCGGCAAATACCAGGACCAGACCGTGGTCGAACACCTGCGCCGGCTCGAGGAATTCCTGCTGGGGCGCAAGCTCAAGGTCCTGCTGGACCAGGCCACGGCCGAGCATTTCCCCGGATCCAAGTCACCGTCGCGGCCGCGCGCCGCCATCGGCAGCGAAATCGATCTGGCGGTCGTCGTCGGCGGCGACGGCACCCTGCTCAACGTGGCGCGCGAACTCGCGCCGCATCACGTCCCCATCATCGGCGTCAACCTCGGCCGTCTCGGTTTCCTCACCGACATCCAGGCCGAGACCATGACCACCGAGATCGGCAAGATTCTCGGCGGCGACTACCAGACCGAAACCCGGCTGCTGTTACACGCGGAGGTCATGCGCAAGGGACGCATCGTGCACACCGCCAGCGCCTTCAACGACGTGATCGTGGCCAAGGGCGAGCTGGCGCGCATGATCGAGTTCGAGACCTTTGTCGACGGCGAATTTGTCCATAGCATCCGTGGCGACGGCATCATCATCGCCAGTCCCACCGGCTCCACCGCCTACGCGCTGTCGTCGGGCGGGCCGATCCTGCATCCCACGCTCGACGCCATCGCCATCGTGCCGATCTGCCCGCACACGCTGTCAAACCGGCCGATCGTGATTTCCAGCGACAGCATCGTGGAGATCCTAGTTTCGCGCATCGCCGAGCAACACGCCTACAGCGCCTACGACGGCCAGTCCACCTTCACGCTGCAGGACCACGATCGCGTGTACATACGGCGCTCCGAACACGAGGTCGAGCTGCTGCACCCCTCGGGCCGCAGCCACTTCGAGGTGATGCGCATCAAGCTGCACTGGGGCCGGAAACTCTGATGCTGACGCAGCTTTACGTCCGCGATTTCGCCATCGTGCGCGAGCTGAGCCTCGCGTACGAATCCGGTTTCACGGTACTGACCGGCGAGACCGGCGCGGGCAAGTCCATTCTCATCGACGCGCTGGCGCTGGTGCTGGGCGAACGCGCCGACAGCCAGGTGATCCGCCACGGTTGCGCGCGTGCCGAAGTCTCGGCCGGCTTTGCCGTGAAGCCCGCGAGCAGCGCCGCGAAATGGCTCAAGGAGAACGACCTGTTCGACGACCAGGAATGCGTGCTGCGGCGCGTGGTCGAGACCGACAAACCCTCGCGCGGGTTCATCAACGGCCGGCCGGTACCGGTCCAGATGCTGCGCGAGCTGGGCGAACATCTGGTGGACATCCACGGCCAGCACGAACACCAGTCACTGCTGCGGCGCGATGCCCAGCGGGAGATTCTCGACGATTATGCCGGCCTGGAGGACGACGTGCGTGTCCTTGCCGGCCACTACCGGGATATGGAAACGCTGCGCGAGCGGCTGACCACCCTGAAGCAGCGCACGGCGGATCGCGAGGCGCGCGTCGAGTGGCTCACGCACCAGGTGCGCGAACTGGAAGCGCTGGCGCTGGCCACGGGCGAGATTCCCGCGCTCGAGGAAGAACATGCGCGCCTGGCCAACGGCGCCGAGCTCATCGAAGGCGTGCAATCCCTGGCGCAGGCGGTCACGGAAGACGAGGAAACAGCGGTAGCGCGGCAACTGGCGCGCGCCGTCAGCCGGCTGGAATCGCTCGTGAAGTACGACCACAAGCTCGGCGAAATCGCCGCCCTGCTCAACGAGGCTTCCATCCAGATCGACGAGGCCGGCGGCCGCCTGAATCATTATCTCGAAAGCCTGGAACTCGACCCGTCGCGGTTGCAGGCCGTCGAACGCCGCCTGTCCACCGTGCATGACCTGGCGCGCAAACACAAGGTGAAACCCGAGGAGCTGCCGGCGGTGCACGCGCGCCTGCGCACGGAACTGAACGAGATCGAAAACCTCGACACCAGCCTCACGAAACTCGAAGAGGATCTTGGAAAGGTGAATACGCTTTATCTCAAGGCGGCGAAAGAAATCACGCGCGCGCGCCAGAACGCGGCGAAAAAACTCGCCAAGGCCGTCACCGGCGAAATGCAGGAGCTCGGCATGCCGGGCGGAAGTTTTGAAGTCAGCGTCACGCCGTTGCCGGAGGGTGAAACCGGCGCCCATGGCCTCGAGCGCATCGAATTCCTGGTCAGCGCCAATCCCGGACAGCCGGCGCGGCCGCTGGCCAAGGTGGCCTCCGGTGGCGAGCTGTCGCGTATCAGCCTCGCCCTGCAGGTGGTGCTCGCGGGCACCGGGCGCATCCCCACGCTGATCTTCGACGAGGTCGACGTCGGCATCGGCGGACGCGTGGCCGAGGTGGTGGGCCGCAAACTGCGCGCACTCGGCGAATCGCGTCAGGTGCTGTGCATCACGCACCTGGCCCAGGTGGCGGCGCAGGGCGCTCAGCATGTCCAGATACGCAAACAGACCGAAGGCAAGGACACGGTGGCCGAGGCGATACCACTGACCGAGCGCGAGCGCACCATGGAAATCGCGCGTATGATTGGCGGCGTGGAAATCAGCAAGCAAACACTGGCGCACGCCAAGGACATGCTCGAACGTGCCTCAGCCTGACCTGACCCGCGCCGCCGAGCACGCTGCGCCGGTGATACGGCCGGCCGCGATCGGCGACGTGCCCTACATCCATCATCTGCTCGAAATCTACGCCGCGCAGGGCAACCTGCTGCCGCGAACGATGAACGAGCTCTATCGCCATCTGCGCGATTTTTTCGTGGTCGAGGTGAACGGCCAGGTCGCCGGCTGCGGCGCGCTTGAAATATTCACCGAAAGCCTCGGCGAGGTCAGAAGCCTGGTGGTGGACGATGCCTGGAAGGGCCGGGGCTTCGGACGCCTGCTGGTGCAGCGCATCATCGAAGAGGCGCGCGCCATCGGCCTGAACCGGCTGATGGCCCTGACCTACGTCGCGCCGTTTTTCCACAAGCTCGGCTTCAGGACCGTGCCCATGGACACGCTGCCCGAGAAGGTCTGGGGCATCTGCGTCAAGTGCTACAAATACAATAACTGCGATGAAACCGCGGTGCTGCTGGAACTCAAATAGCTTCTGCCCATGATGAAAGGAATCACCCGGCACATGACCGGATGGCGCGCCTGGATGTTCGCGCTGTTCCTGTTGTTCGTGGAAGCGGGTGCGCTCGCGCACGAGCTGGAACACCAGACGCAGAATCTGGGATCGCAATGCGCGCTGTGTCAGTTCTCGGACCATCTGGGCAAATCTCCCGTTTCCACGCCATTCGTCTTCATCGTTTCCGGCTCTTCCGTCCCGCATCTTCCGGTTTCGCTGCCGGCACCCCGCCTTCAGCCAGTTCCGGTTTTTTCCGCACGCGCCCCGCCCCGCTTTTCCGAAATCTGATGCCGTAACAAACGTGCGCGGACAACATCCGCGCACGCGCCTTGCGTGAGCAAGGCTTCATCTCTTTTTGATTTCGGAGGAAACCTGATGTTTCGCAGGAAATTTTTCGCCATGGCCGCGCTGGCGCTGTTCACGCCCGCTACGGTGCTGGCGGCCTCAACGGATGCCGCGCCGGCTTCATCGGACCCGGGAGCGGACAAGCTCAATGACCAGCAGCGCCTGCACTCGCTGGAGGAGCGTGTAAAACAACTGGAGTCCGCGCCTCCCGTCGCGCCCACCTCGGCCGCCAACAGCTTCAATCCGGCAATCTTACTGATCCTCTCCGGCCTTTACGCCAATCTCTCGCAGGACCCGGCGAACTACCGCATCACCGGATTCCCGCTGCCATCCGGCGTGGATGCCGGTCCGGGTCAGCGTGGGTTCAGCCTCGCCGAGAGTGAACTGGGCATCTATGCCAACATCGATCCGTATTTCTACGGGGGGCTGAATTATTCCATGCACCCTGACGATACCGCGTCGGTGGAAGAGGCGTTCGTTCAGACCATCGCGTTGCCGAACGGATTCACCGTCAAGGCCGGGCGCTTCTTCTCGGGCATCGGGTATTTGAACGCACAACACGCGCATGTCTGGGATTTCGTGGATGCCCCGCTCGTATACCAGGCGTTCCTGGGCACGCAGTTTGGCGACGATGCGCTACAAGTGAAATGGCTTGCGCCGACCGAGCTGTTCCTCGAACTTGGCGCGGAACTCGGCCGTGGACGTCCCTTCCCTGGCAGCGATCGTGACAAGAATGGTTCTGGTGCCGGCACGGTGTTTGTCCATGTCGGCGGCGATGTCGGCGCGAGCCACAGCTGGCGCGCGGGACTTTCGATACTGGAATCCTCGCCGCGGAATCGTGAATTTTCCGAAACCGATCTCACCGGCAATGACATTACCAACGCCTTCAGCGGCGACGGCCGCTTGTGGATCGCCGACTTCGTGTGGAAATACGCGCCGAACGGCAATCCGGTCCGCACCAATTTCAAGTTGCAGGCGGAATATCTGCGCCGGGAGGAAGACGGCGATCTCACCTATGACACAACCGGAGTGGCCAGCACGGCGGCGTACGATGCCAGGCAATCGGGCTGGTATCTTCAGGGCATCTATCAATTCATGCCGTATTGGCGCGTCGGCCTGCGCGCCGAGCAGCTGGACCACGGCACGGTCGACTACGGATCGAACAACGCCAATCTGCCGCGATCCGGCTTCAATCCGTCGAAGCACAGCGTGATGGTCGACTTCAACCCGAGCGAGTTCAGCCGCATCCGCCTGCAATTCGCCCGCGACCAGTCACGCCAGGACGTCACCGACAATCAATGGTTCGTGCAGTACCAGATGAGCCTTGGCGCCCATGGCGCGCATCAATATTGATTCACGGAGGGAACCCATGAAAAACATTCTCAGGCTGTCACTGTCCGCCGTGGCGCTCGTGTTCAGTCCGTTTGCCGCCGCGGCGCTCAACGTCTTCGCCTGCGAACCCGAATGGGGCGCGCTGACCCAGGAACTGGGTGGCGACCGCGTCACGGTTTATGTCGCGACCAGCGCGCAGCAGGACCCGCACCAGATACAGGCCAAGCCGAGCCTGCTGGCGCAGGCGCGGCGCGCCGGTCTCGTGGTATGCACCGGCGCGGAACTGGAGATCGGCTGGCTGCCGATCGTGCTGCGCCAGTCGGGCAACAACGCGATCCAGCCGGGCAAGCCGGGCTATTTCGAGGCGGCAAACCACGTGCAGAAACTCGAGGTACCGACGCGCCTCGACCGCGCCGAGGGCGACGTGCATGCCGCCGGCAATCCGCATATCCAGACCGACCCGCGCAATATCGGCCGCGTGGCCACCGCGCTCGCGCAGCGCCTGGCGGAAATCGACCCGTCCGGGACGGCACATTATCAACAACGCCAGCGTGACTTCGCGAAACGCTGGGACGCGGCGCTGGAACGCTGGACAAAACAGGCAGCGCCGTTGCGCGGCGTGCCGGTAGTGGTGCAGCACAAGGGCTTCCCCTATCTGGAAAACTGGCTCGGGTTGCGCGAGGTGGCGGCGCTCGAACCCAAGCCGGGCGTGGAACCCACCAGCGCGCACCTCACCGCCGTGCTGGAGCAACTGCAACGCGAACCGGCGAAGATGATCCTGCGCGCGACCTACAGCGACGACCGTTCCTCGGAGTGGCTGGCCGGGCGCGCCGGGATTCCCGCGGTCGCGCTGCCGTACACCGTCGGCGGTAACGACAAGGCCAGGGACCTCTTCAGTCTCTTCGATGACACCGTGCAGCAGTTATTGGATGCGCTGCGATGTGCAGGGACGCACAAGTGTCGCGAAAAGCAGGATGCTGGGAGCGACAAATGAACCTCGACGCGCTCGACATCAGCATTCTCGGGCCCGCGTTCGTCGCCGGCCTGCTGGTGCTCGCGACGCATGTGCCGATGGGTCAACAGGTGCTGGCACGCGGGATAGTTTTCATTGATCTCGCGATCGCGCAGATCGCCGGGCTCGGCGTCATCGCCGCCGACGGCATGGGCTGGGAGCCGCAGGGTTTCGCGGTGCAGATCGCGGCCGTGGGCGCGGCGCTGCTCGGCGCACTGCTGCTCACGCTCACGGAAAAGCGCTGGCCCGAGGTGCAGGAAGCCTTGATCGGCGTGCTGTTCGTGCTCGCCGCCTGCGCCGGCATCCTGCTGCTCGCCAGCAACCCTCATGGTGGCGAACATCTGAAGGACCTGCTGGTGGGCCAGATATTATGGGTGAACTACAAGCAGCTGCTGCCGGTCGCGCTGCTCACCGCCGTCATCCTCGCGCTCTGGTTCGGCGCCGGCAAACGCCTGGGGCGCATCGGGTTCTATGTCCTGTTCGCGCTCGCAGTCACAGCGTCGGTGCAACTGGTCGGCGTGTATCTGGTGTTCGCGAGCCTGATCATCCCGGCGCTGGCGAGCCGGTTCCACGTCGCGCGCCGGCGGCTGGTCATCGGCTATTCCGTCGGCGTGCTGGGCTATGCCGTTGGACTGGCGCTGTCGGCGGTGCTCGATCTGCCGTCGGGCGCGGTGGTGGTCTGGGCCCTGGCGATCTGCGGGATCGTGTTCGCCTGGATTATGGGCGGGAAGGTGAAACGGAGCTGAGGAAAACGGCGGCGGGCCACGAACCCTCTCCCCTTGTTCCCGCCGGGGCGCACGAAGAATCGTGTGCACCCGTTCAGCGGGGAAAAGGTCCACCGGACCATTTCCTGTTTCCGCTTCACTTCCTGCCTCGCGGGAGAGGGGGAGTCGGAAGGGGCCCCTTTATTTCTTGGAACACTTGCCGTGCTTCTTCATGCCCTCGCACACGCCGTAGAGATACAGCGAGTGGTCGTCTATGTGGAACCCGGCCTTCTCGGCGATCTTGTGCTGGCGTTCCTCGATCGCGGTGTCAAAAAACTCGAACACCTGGCCGCACTCGAGACAGACCATGTGGTCGTGGTGGCTGCCCTGGTTGATTTCGAACACGGAACGCCCGCCCTCGAAGTTGTGCCGGATCACCAGCCCGGCGCCCTCGAACTGGGTCAGCACGCGGTACACCGTCGCCAGACCCACTTCCTCGCCCATGCCCAGCAGTTCCTTGTAAACCTCCTCCGCGGTCATGTGCGGGTGCCTGGCGGCCTCGAGGATGTTGAGAATCTTGAGGCGCGGCAACGTCGCCTTGAGCCCGGCTTTCTTGAGCTCGGCGCCGCCGACATTGGGGTTTCGCGTGGAGGTCATGCACGTTTTCCGTTCAAGGGACTGCGCGGAGAGTATACCCGGGAAAGCCTTCGGGTTATCATCGCGCCAGTTATTGACTCGGCACGATTGTACTTGAATCGAGGCAACCCGTCACAGATACCACGCGACTTCGGTGATACTGAAGGCGTGCCGAGTCAATAAGAAAATCATTATGACCTTCGATTATTGAGGCGGCAAAATGACTTCGTTTCAAGGTTACCGCGATATCAAACGGACGGATACATTCAAACTGGTGCATGCCGCCTCAATAATCAGCCCGCGGACGATTTCCAAAACTATGCGTTCTCTGCTTCTTCCCGCCTGTCTTGTGCTGCTGCTGGGCGGCTGTCTTTCGGTCTACAAGGTTGAAGTTCAACAGGGCAATGTCGTCAGCCAGGACATGATCGCCAAGCTCAAGCCCGGCATGACGCGCAGCCAGGTGCGTTTCGTGCTGGGAACGCCGCTCGTTACCGACGCCTTCCACCCCAACCGCTGGGATTATTACTACTATCTGCGTGGCAGCAAGGAAAAAACCGGCGAGACTCAGCGGTTGACGCTGATTTTCAGGAACGACACGCTGGTATCGGTGCAGGGCGACCAGCCCGGCAAAACCGGAGGCTAGTCGCGCCCCGGAGCTAGTCGCGTTTACGGCCGGTACCGGGTTTCGCGCGGCGTTCAGCGCGGCGGCGCCTGGCTTCTTTCGGATCCGCCAGCAACGGCCGGTAGACTTCCACCCTGTCACCGTCATGCACCGGATCCCGGAGGCTGGCGAGCTCGCCAAAAATTCCGACCCGGCTCCGCGCCAGATCGATTTCGGGAAAGCGTTCGAGCAGGCCGGATTCACGGATCACCTGCCCGACCGTCGCGCCCGACCGCACCGTCAGCTCGATCACCTCCTGATGCGACGGCGCGGCATAGGCCACCTCGACGCGCCAGCCGGCTTCCCGCGTCACGCCTCGCTTCCGTGCAGCTCGACAGCGCGCCGGTGAAAGCGGTCGACCAGCTGGTTTGCGATATTGGAAAACACCGGCGTGAGCGCAAGACTCACGATCCGGTTCGCGACCTCGAATTCCAGATCGAGGGAGATCTTGCTGGAATGCTCGTCCAGGGCCTTGAACTGCCAGAATCCCTGGAGAAAACTGAACGGGCCTTCGAGCAGTCGGATCTCCATCATCTTGTCGCGTTGCAGCAGGTTGCGCGTGGAAAACGTCCGGTGCACGCCGCTGTAGGCGATGTCGATGGCGGCAACCACCTCGTCCCCCTGCGCCGAAATGATGCGCGCGCCCCCGCACCACGGCAGAAATTTCGGATAGGACGGAATATCCGCCACCAGTTCGAACATCTCGTGTGCGCTGTAAGGCACGATGGCCGAACGGTGGATGGCGGTCATGCGAACAGTTCGGGAAGATTGAACAGCACGATCAGCAGCAACGCCGGAATGACGATACGCAGCAGCCACAGCCAGGTGTGATAAAGCCAGGCCTGTCGCAAGGGCAGGGCCTCGCGCATCATCTCCGGCTTCAGCGCCCAGCCGGTGAAAAGCGCGATAAGGATGCCCGACACCGGCAGCAGCACGTGCGCGGTCAGCACCTGCATCACGTCGAAGAAGCCCAGCTTCTTGACCACGCCGAACAGCTGGAAGGAAAACGCCCAGTCATGGAACGACAGAATGGTGATCACGCCCAGGGACCAGGCGCTGATGCCGCACAAGATCGCCGAGCGCTGCAGGCTCATGCCGAATTGCTCGCTCAACCACACCATGACCGGCTCGGCCAGCGAAATCGCCGAAGTCAGGGCCGCAACCAGCAGCAGCCCGAATAACACGACGATCAGGATGCGCCCGTAAGGTATGTGGTCGAAAGCCAGCGGCAGCGACTGGAACACCAGGCTGGGACCGGACGACAGCTCCACGTTGCCGGCGAACAGGATCGACAACACCACCAGGCTGACGGCCACGCTGGTGAGCGTGTCCACGCCCACCACGTAGAATGAAAGCCGCGGGATGGGCGCATCGGCCCCGAGGTAGGCGCCGTACATCAACATCGCGCCCGCGCCCAGTCCCAGGCTGAAAAAGGCATGGCTCACGGCCGCGAGCACGCTCATGCCGGTGAGCTTGCTGAAATCCGGCAGGAAGAACACCGAGGCGGCATGCGCGAAGGCGTCGGTCGTGGCGACGTAGGCCGTCAGCGCCAGCAGCACCACGAGCAGCAGCGGCACGGCATAGCGCACCACCATCTCCAGTCCATGGCGCACGCCACGGGCGGCGATGAGCATGGTGATGGTCATGAACAGCGTGTGCCAGAAAAGCTGCCGCTCGGGATCCATCACCATCTGCGCGAACTGGGCGCTCATGCCATCGGCCGTCAGGCCAACGTAAACGCCGAAGGCCGCGCGCAGCATGTAGGCGATGACCCAACCGGCGATGACGCTGAGATACGACAGGATCAGAAACACGCTGAGCACGCCCATCCACCCCACCACTTTCCACAACGGGTTGGCGCGGGCGCGCTGGGTCAGGAAGCGGAAGGCGCCGATCGGCGAGGCGCGTCCGCTGCGCCCCAGGGCGAACTCCGCCATCAGCAGCGGCAGGCCGATCAGGAGCACGCTCAGGAGATAGACAATCAGAAACGCACCGCCGCCATGCTCCACGGCCAGGTAAGGGAACTGCCAGAAGTTGTTGAAGCCGATGGCGGCGCCGCCCGCCGCCAGCACGAAAATTCCCCGCGAGGACCAGCGCTCGTGCACGTTCTTCCTGCCGGAACGCAGGGGGTTGCGGCGCGCGGGGTGTTTTTGCGTTGTGATCATCGTGCTTCGGCGGTCACCGGTGTGAGGGCCCATTCCTCTCGGGCGGGCAAGAATGTGGCATACTCGGTGTGGGCCGTCCACCGGCAAACAGCGTCACGCATATCGGCATCATGTCCATTCCTTATATAAAGCATAAGCCAACATCGCCTGCGAAGCAGCGGGTGCGCCGCCGCGGTGGTCGATGAGCAAAAAGAAAGACGATACGCCCAATCCCGTCATCGCCCAGAACCGCAAGGCCTGGCATGATTATTTCATCGAGGACAAGTACGAGGCCGGGCTCGCGCTGCAGGGCTGGGAGGTCAAATGCCTGCGCGCCGGTCGCGCGCAGCTGAAAGAAGGCTACGTGGTCATTGATAACGGCGAGGCCTTTCTGGTCGGCGCGCATTTCTCGCCGCTGACGTCCACCTCCACCCACATCAAGGCGAATCCCGTGCGTTCGCGCAAACTGCTGCTGCACCGCCTGGAGCTGAACAAGCTGATCGGCGCCACCGAACGCAAGGGCTACACCCTCATCCCGCTGCGGCTCTACTGGAAACGCGGCAATGCGAAACTCGAAGTCGGTCTCGCCCGCGGCAAACAGGCGCACGACAAGCGCGCCGACATCAAGAAGCGCGAATCCGACCTGGAAATGCGGCGCGCGCTCAAAAACCGCTGAGGGCGCGTCTATGCCACGGTCTTGCGGAAGCGGCTGGCGGCAATTCCCAGCATCACCACGCCGAGCACCAGCAGGGCCAGGAACTGCTGCCACAGCGCGGAAATGTCCGAACCCTTGAGGAAAATGCTGCGCACGATCTCGAGGTAATGGCGCATGGGATTGACGAGCGTCAGCCACTGGAATATCTCCGGCATGCTGCTGACCGGAAACATGAACCCGGAGAGCAGGATCGCCGGCATGAAAATCAGGAACGTCGTCAGGAACGCATCCTGCTGGGTCCGGGAGGTGATGGAGATGAGCAATCCGATGCCGAGGCTGGACAGGATGTACAGCAGGCTCGCCAGCAGCAACAGCGAGAAACTCCCCATGAACGGCACCTCGAACCAGAGCACCGCCGCGCCCGTCACCAGAAATACGTCGGCCAGGCCGATCAGGGCGAAGGGAATCGTCTTGCCGGCGATCAGCTCGTAGGCGGCCAGCGGGCTGACCATGAGCTGCTCGAGCGTGCCGATCTCGCGCTCGCGCACCACGGCCAGCGCCGTCAACAGCAGGCACATGAGAAAGACGATCGCGCCCGCGACCGCCGGAACATTGTAATCACGACTGACAAGATTGGGATTGAACCAGGCGCGCTCGCGCAACTCGATGGCCAGCCGGACGTCGCCGCTCAGGCGCGCGGCGTAATTCTGCACGATGCGTTCCGCGTAACCCTGCGCCACCGTCGCGGTGTTGGAGTCGGTACCGTCGAACACGATCTGGACCACGGCGCCGGCACCATCATGCAGGCGCGCGGAGAAATCCGCCGGTATCTCGATGCCGACGCGCGCATCGCCGGCGTCGAGCATGCGCACCAGGTCGGCCGGGCGCCGCGAACCGCCCACGACACGGAAATAGCCGGAGGCGGTGAAGGCATCCACCAGCTCGCGTGATGCCCGGCTGTTGCTGTGATCCACGACGAAGGTCGAGGTATCGTGGACGTCCGTGGACACCGCATAACCGAACACGATCAGCTGTATCAGCGGCGCGATGAACATGATGCGCCACAGGCGCGGATCGCGGAACAGCTGCAGGTACTCCTTGCGCACCATTTCGCGGATCCGCTCGCGGCTGCCGGCCCACATCAGACGAGCTCCTTTTTGAACACGCGCACGGCGAGGAACAGTCCGATCGCGGCGAACAGGACCATGAGCAGGCCCTGGACGTACAGCACTTCGACCCCCACCCCCTTCAGGAATATTCCGCGCGTCACCACCAGGAAATAGCGCGCCGGGACCAGGTAAGTGACGAGTTGCAAAGCCTTCGGCATCACCGTGATCGCATACATGAACCCGGACAGCAGCACGGCCGGCAGGAAGGTCGCCAGCATCGCCACCTGGGTGGCCAGCAACTGCGAGCGCCCCAGCACCGAGAACACGATGCCGAGCCCGAGTGCACCGACCAGGAAGAAAAACGACAGCACTATGAACAGCGCCGGATTGCCGCGAAACGGCACGCCGAACAGGAACATGCCAAGCAGCGATATCAGCACCATGTCGATCAGCCCGATGGCGACGTACGGCAGCATCTTGCCCAGAATCACCTCGACGCGCGACACCGGCGTCGCCGCCAGCTGTTCCATGGTGCCGCGCTCCCATTCACGCGCAATGGTCGTCGCCGTCAGCATCGCCGACACGATCATCATGATCATGGCCACCAGTCCGGGGACGATCATGTTGCGTGACACCAGTTCCTCGTTGAACCAGACACGGGTCTCGGCACGCAGCGGCAGCGTGACCTGTTTGCCCTGCAACTGAACATTGAGCGAATAGGTCTGCACGATGGCACGTGCATAATTGAGGATGATGGTCGCGGTATTGGCGTCGCTGCCGTCGACGATCGCCTGCAGTTCCGCGGATTGCCCGGCGTTGAGATGCGAAGAAAAATCAGGCGGGATCACCAGCACCAGCTGCACCGAAACCCCGTCGAGCAGCGGCGCGATCTCGGAGGCGCTTCTGAGCTGCCGCTGGAACGTGAAATAACCTGAAGAACGGAAGGCCTCCAGTAATTCGCGGCTCTGCGCCGATTGATCCTGATCCAGCACCGCGGTCTTGATGTTCCTGACATCCCAGCTGATGGCGTAGCCGAAGATGATCAGCAGTATCACCGGCAGCAAAAATGCCAGAATCAGGCTGCGCGTGTCGCGTCGCAGCTGGATCGCCTCCTTGCGGGCCATGGCCATTAATCGTCCAGGATTGATCATCGGGAGTTCCTTGGTTCCGAGTAATTCCTGATTTCTGATTTCTAATTTCTGATTGTTGTACCTGGGTTTTAATCAGGAATCAGAAATTAGAAATCAGTAATTTTCCGTTGTTAATCCACCGGCGCGCCACCCGCCGCCCGCACCTGGAACACGAAAACATCCTCCAGCGACGGCGTGATCCGCTCCATGCCCTGCAAGGCGATGCCCTCGGCCGCGAGCCGCGCCGGGATCTCGCGCTGCGCGCGTTCGGCGTCGGTCACGGCCACGTGCACCGCGCGCCCGTACATCGCCGCCTCGCGCACGCCTTCCATCCGTTGCAGCAGTTTCACGGCGCGCGGGCTGTCGCCGGTCTTCAGCTCGAACAGCGGTTCGGTGTCGGCGTTGCGCAACCGCACCGGCGTATCCAGCGCGATCAGCTTGCCGCGATTCATGAGCGCGAGGCGATGGCAGTACTCCGCCTCTTCCATGTAGTGCGTGCTGACGAAGACCGTGGTGCCGCGCTCGGTGAGCGCGTGGATCAGGTCCCAGAAACGCCGTCGTGAAAGCGGATCGACACCCGAGGTCGGCTCGTCGAGGAACAGGATCGGCGGCTCGTGCAGCACCGCGCAACCCAGCGCCAGGCGCTGCTTGATGCCAAGCGGCAGCTCGCCGGTCAGGCGTTTGCGCTGATCGGTGAGGCCGGCCGTTTCCAGCACCCAGTCGCGACGTTGATCGCGCTTTGCACGCGGCACCTGATACAGGCCGGAGAAGAACGCGATGTTCTCCTCCACCGTCAGGTCGGCGTATAGCGAGAACAGCTGCGACATGTAGCCGATGCGCCGCTTGATCTCCTCGGGCGCCGTGGCGACGTCGAATCCCGCCACCGTTCCCTGCCCCGATGACGGCGCCAGCAGCCCGGTCAGCATCTTGATGGTAGTAGTCTTGCCGGCGCCGTTGGGGCCGAGGAAGCCGAAGATCTCGCCGGTACGCACATCAAACGAGACATGATCGACGGCGACGAATCGGTCGAACACGCGTGTCAGTTCGCTCGCGGTCACGGCGATGGAGTCTTTGCTCATGCGTCCTCCGTCATGCGCTCGATGAAAACATCTTCGAGCGAGGCCTCGGCGCGGCGAATGCCGTGCACGACGAGACCGGCATCGCGCAGGACGCGTTCGATTTCCGGCGCGGCCGCGCTGGCCGAGTCCGTCAGCACATGCAGCTTGTCGCCGAACAGTGTCGCTTTGCGCACGCTCGGGAGCCCGGCCAGCAGTTCGCGCGCGGCGCGCGCGGATTCGACCTCGACCACCAGCATCTCGCCGGCGAGCGTCGCCTGCAGCCGCGCGGGCGCGTCCAGCGCCAGCAGCCGGCCGCGGTGCAGCAGCGCCACCCGGTCGAAACGCTCGGCCTCGTCGAGATAGGCGGTGGAAACCACGGCAGTGACGCCCTCCTCCACCATCTCGTGTACGATCAGCCACAGGTCGCGGCGCGAAATCGGGTCGACGCCGAAAGTCGGTTCGTCGAGCAGCAGGATTTTCGGCATGTGGATGAGCGCGCAGGAGAGCGCGAGCTTCTGGCGCATGCCGCCCGACAGCGCGCCCGCGAGCCGGTCCTTGAACGGACCGAGATTGGAAAACTGGAACAGCCGTTCCCGGCGTTTACGCCGCTCTGCCGCCGGCACGCCGTAGAGATCGGCATAAAACTCCAGATTCTCCATTACCGTGAGATCGGTATAGAGCCCGAATCGCTGCGGCATGTAGGCGATCTCGTGCTTGACCGTTTCGGGATCGTTGACCACGCTCACACCGTGGAGCCGGGCGTCGCCCGCGTCCGGCTTCAGCACGCCCGCCAGCATGCGCAGCAGCGTGGTCTTGCCGGCGCCGTCCGGGCCGACAACGCCGAACAGTTCTCCAGGCGCCACCTCGAAGCCGACGCCCTCGATGGCGCGCACCTCGCCGAAACGACGGTCGAGATCCCGCACCACGATGGCGGGCGCGGCAGCATTCACGGCGCCGCCGTCTCCAGTGTCACGTCTGCCGGCATGCCGGGCTTGAGCTCGAAGCCGGGATCGTCGGTCACGCGCACCTTCACGGCGTACACCAGCTTCACGCGCTCCTCGGCGGTCTGGACGTTCTTGGGCGTGAACTCGGCCTCGGAGGCGATGTAGATGACTTCGCCGCCATAACGCTTGTCGCGATACGTATCGGTCTGGATGGCGGCCTTCTGCCCGCGGTGCACCGCGCCGATGCGATACTCCGGAATGTAAATGCGCACCCAGCGATCATCCGGGTTCATGACGGTCAGCACCGGCACGCCCGGCGCCACGATCTCGCCCGGCTCGCGATGACGCACGGTCACGACACCGTCGAAACTGGCATGGATGATCATGTTGGCGAGTACGGCCTCGATCGCCTGCGCGCTCGCGCGCGCCTGCGTGTTGTCGCTCTGCGCCACCCGGTACGCGAGCTGCGCCTTGTCGTAGGCCTCCTGCCCGATGGCGCCGCCCGCGAGCAGTTCGCGGCTCCTTCCGAGATCGCGCTGGGCATCATGCAGGCGCAATTCGGTGGCGGCGATCTGCGCCCTGGCCTGCGCCAGCCGCGCCCCGGTTTCGCGCGTGTCGAGCTGCGCCAGCACCTGACCCTGTTTGACTTTGTCGCCTTCCTGCACGCCGATGGACTCGATGCGCCCGGATGCCTGGAATCCGAGCTGCGCCTCGGTCGCCTCGACCGTGCCGGAGGCCAGCATGCCGTTGTCGCGGTTGTTGAGCAGGCGCGGGACGAAATAAACGGCGAGGCCGGTCGCCACCACCAGCCCTACGATCAGGATGCGAATGCGTATGCGAGGTTTCTTCATGGTTTTTCATGCTCCTCGACAGAATTGGACTGCGGCTTCAGCAACGCCGCGACTCGTTCGGGATCGAGCGTGCCGGTGGCACGCAACAGACCCAGCCGCGCGACGATCAGGTCGAACTGCGCCTGCAAGCGGTCGGCCTGCGCCGTGAGCAGCGCGCTTTCGGCGTTGAGCAGGTCGGTGATCACGCCCACGCCCTGCTCGACCTTGAGTTTCTCGATGGCGAGCGCTTCGGTGGCCTCCTCGATGCTGGTGCCGGTCACTTGCAGGCGCGATTCGGCCTCGGCCTGCGCGTCCCACGCGTCCTGCACCTGTTTCGCCACCTCGAGCCGCGCCTGTTCCATACCCTGGCGCGCCTGTTCGCGCGCCAGCACCGCTTCGTCCACACGCGCGCGGCGCACGCCGCCATCCAGCAGCGGCACCGAGAATTGCAGACCGACGGCCCAGTCCTCGTAGAACTGGCTGGTATCGCCGCCGCGGCGCTCGCCGTAACCGCCCACCAGCGACAGCGCCGGGTAGCGCTCGCCGCGCGCGATGGCCTCCTGCGCGGCGCCGGCATTGCTCTGCTGCTCGGCGATGCGCAGCTCGGGATGCTGCGCGAAAGCCTGCTGCTTCACCTCTTCGAGGTTCCGGGCCGGCGCCGGCGCGGCTTCGTAACGCGCGAGCGGGGTTTCCTGCGCCGGCCGCTCCCGGCCCATGAGCTGATACAGCAGGCTGCGCGCCTCCTGGCGGCGATTTTCGATCTGTAAACGATCGTGGCGTGCCTTGGTCAACTGGCCGTGGACCTTGAGGTAATCGAGCTTGGCGGCACGCCCGACGCGGCGCAACAACGCGATGCGCTGTTCCTGCGAGTCGAGCGATTCGATGCGCGCGTCATAGGCCTGCCCGAGCGCCGCCAGCTGCTCGATCTTCAGGTACACGGTGCTGACGTTGTAGCTCAGCTCCTGCACGCCCAGGCGCTCGCGTTCCAGCGAAATCTCTCGGGTGAGATCGGCCAGCACCACGCCCTGCGACAGCTTGCCGCCGGTGTACAGCGGCAGCTTGAGTGCCACGCCGTAGTCGTAGATGGTATCGTCGAGCGGCGGGAACGTGCCCAGCTCGCGGATGGAATGCACGAACGTGGGATAGCCGTAACGCGTGGCCGAGGCAGTCAGATCAACTGACGGCAGTTTCGCGCCGCGCGCGGCGCGCAGCTCGTTCTCCGATTTCGCTACCTCCAGACGCTGCGACACCTGTTGCGGATTGAAGTCGAGCGCCTGGCGGATGGCCCCGGGCAGGGTCAGTGTTGAGCTGGCTTCCTCTGCTCCTGCGCCCATGCTGGCCAGCAGCGCGGCCATGACGGCAGCAGCCATTGGGAATGAATTGCGACGAGATCCATGTTCATGGCCGAGCATGCTTCACCTCGCTTTCTTTTCCGCGCGACGCGGGCGCGCTCCGGCGCCCTCGTAGAACAGCCGCGTGCTGTGATCGATGAGACGTTGCGTGAAGGCATCCGTCATGCGGATGCCGAATACCTTCTCCATCACCGGCAGCGCGATGAACGGGAACAGCGCCATGCTCATGAACGACAGCGCACCCAGCGTGGGATCCAGATCCTTGCGTATCCGGCCGTGCGTCATTTCCCGCTCCAGCAACTGCGGCACGCGCCCGCCGCCCTTGGCGGCGAATTCGCGGATGAACAGCTCGCGGAACGGCCCCTCCTCGGCCAGCACCTCGCGCACGATCAGTCGCGCCACCCACGGTTCGTGCGCCAGCATGGTCATCACCGCCTCCAGCGCGTCGTGAATCGAACTCGCCGGGCGGCCGCTGGCGTGATTCATGAGTTCCTGCACCTTTTGCAGCACCGGGCCCATGGTTTCCTGCAGCATGGCCCGATAGAGCCCGTCCTTGTCGCCGAAATGATAATGGATCATGGCCGGGTTCACGCGCGCCGCGGCCGCGATCTCGCGCACCGAGGCGGCCTTGAAATCGCGTTGGGCAAAAAGCTCGCGCGCCGCCTTGATTAACGCGGCGCGAATCGATTCGGTATGAGTCTCTCCGCGTGGGCGCCCGGGGCGCCGGCGTGGCGCTGTCCTGTTTTTCGGTTTTGCCGCGGTGCTGGCCATGAGACATAATTAAACAATTGTTTAATATATGTCAAGCCGGGCGCGCAAGGCATTGAAATCGCCGGCCGGCGACCCCAGTATCAGGCCGTGCCGCCGGGAATGCGGTATACTGTGAACGTTCTTGGGGGTGACCTGGTTTCGACGTGGGTCACGAAACCTCTGGGGCATGCCGAGGTGCCGATCTCCTCGTAAATCCAGCGGCAAACACATAGTTGCCAACAACGACAACTACGCCTTAGCGGCTTAATCCCCGCTAACCTTTCCGCCCGAGTTTCGCCCGTGGGCTGGGATGGAAAGGTCGATCACACGGGATCGCGCCGGCTCGTGCCTGTTGAGCAAGCGTTAAATCCAAGCAGGCTCAGCTCAGCAGTGGTCCTGTCTGCCGGAACACGCTGAGTCAAATCAAAGACAGACTACGCATGTAGAACCATGGATGTAGGGCTTGCGGACGCGGGTTCGATTAGTAATTTGGTCGCCTCTGTTCGTAAGAGCAGAGTGAAAACGGGGCTCATTCGGCGAACCCTGACGCCATCGAAAGATGGCATGGCAACGCCGAGGGGTAGCGAAGGGCCAACCTTCCCTGCCCTGTAGAGACTCATAGACTTGCTGAAGAGTTATAGCTCTGGAGCAGGCACTAGGATTCGCAAACCTCTCATCCCCTCTCCCGCTTGCGGGAGAGGGTTAGGGAGAGGGGGAGCGAATAACACGCCCCGCATCCGGAATCGGATGAAGGCATAGTCCAGGCCGCATCGAAAGATGTGGATCAACTGTCCCGCCACCTCCACCAGCAAGAAACCCCTGACCGGCAACGGTCAGGGGTTTTTGTTTTATTGGTCTAACGACTGAGCTAAGCCGCGCGGCGCCGTATGCCGCGTCGGCTTGAGCGCGTTGTTAGGTGTGATAGCCCCAACAATTACGCCTTCTTTTTGCGATACATTGAGTGGGGCGAGTTTTTGACCCACTCAATAACTTTGTCTGCTGCTTCCGGACCTAGATCGACTTTAGCTAATACTTCTCTGATTTTGGCTTCGTCATGGACAAAAGCGGCCTTATCGAATTCCTCCATTAATCCCGCCTCGAAAAGGCGCTCATTAACGGTCATTGCGGAATAGGGACTATTGGGCTTATTTTCGTTTTCCATAAGGACACCTAACTAAAAGTAGACGGCCTAAATGTCGCTTTATAAAGCGACAAAGTACTGTATATCCATGCCGTATATCAGTTTGGTTTCTGATAGATCAAAGACTTATCGAATTTTAGTACCGCCTAATAGAAAACAGCAAACACGACACTGGAGTTATGCCGCTCACTAACTCACGTAGGGCGCAATAGGCGGAGCCGTATTGCGCCGAATGGAACCACATCCGGCGGAATACGCTATCGCTATTCCGCCCTACGAGTTATCAATTTGACGTTTGTATGACTTCGCCACCCTGTCCCTTGATATGCGGCGCAAAATTGAAGGCATCGGAGAAGCAGCGGTCCTCGGTCATGCCCTTTTGAAGGAACGCCGCGTGCGCCGACTCGACCATGCCCACCGAGCCGCAGGCATAGACCTCGCAGCCGGTCATGACCGGGAAATCATGCAAAATAGCCGCGTGCACCGTGCCCGTGCGCCCGGTCCAGTTGTCCCCGGGTGCCGGTTCGGACAGCACCGGAATGAATTTGAAATTGGCGTGTTCGCGCGCCCAGCGCTCGGGCAGCTCCTTCATGTAGAAATCGCCTACCGATTTCACGCCCCAGTACAGATGCATCGGGCGCCGCAGGCCGGCGTGGAACGCATACTCGACCATGCTTTTCACCGGCGCGAAGCCGGTGGAACCGGCAACAAAAATGATCGGCCGGTCCGAATCTTCGCGCAGATAGAACGATCCGAGCGGCCCCTCGCAGCGCAGGGTGTCGCCGGGCTTCATGGCGTTGAACACGTACGTCGTGAAGGCGCCGCCGGGAACCAGCTTGACGTGCAGCTCGATCAATTCGGATTCGTGCGGCGCGGTGGCGAAGGAGAACGCGCGCCGCTCGCGGTCCTCGAGCACGATATTGATGTACTGCCCGGCGTGGAAACGGATGGGCTCCGGGTCGAGCGGCTTGAGCATTACGCGCATGACGTCAACCGTGAGCAACTCCTGTTGCTCCACCCGCGCCATGAAAGTGCGGATCGGGATGTCGCGCACCACGCCGATGTTCTCGCATTCGAGATCGAGATCGGACAGCGGCGTGGCGCAGCACATCAGGGCCTTGCCGGCGCGCCGCTCTTCCTCCGTCAGCGCGCTTTCCTGGTAGGCGCCGTGATCCACGCTGCCCTGCAGGACGGTGCACTTGCATTCGCCGCAACCGCCGCTGCGGCACTCGAACGGCAGCGCGATGCCGGCGCGCAGGCCGGCTTCGAGGATCGACTCGCCCGGATGCGCCACGACAATGTCATCGCCGGGACGAAGCGTGAGCCGGAACCCTTTGGCGGCGCGGCGCACCGGTGGCAGCCACGGCAACAGTACCAGCAGGCCGGTGCCGCCCAGCACCAGCCACCATGTTTTCTCCGGCGACCAGGCATAAATCAGCGGGAAGACCGCCAGATAAAACCAGTCGAACTTCAGATCGGTAATCACCGTGTCCAGGTTCGCCGGGCCCTGGCTCAGCACCGGCCACACCAGGCTGAGAACGATCAGCGCCAGCAGCAACGGCAGCGCCAGCCGGCGCGGCGGGTTGGTCTCGGCCCTGGCCACGCGCTGCGTGTGCACCCACAGCACCAGCAGCAGCATCAGCGAGATGCCGATGTGCATGAAGGCCAGCAGCGAGAACAGGCGGTCGTTGACGCTGCCCTCGTGCAGGAAATTGCGCGCCATCGGCTCGGAGAAAATCGGCAGCCAGTCGAGCCACTCCGCCGTCGCGATGGTGATGAATTGCGCCAGCCGGTCCCACGGCAGCATGAAGCCGTTGATGCCGGAGGCATACACCAGCCACAGCACGAACACCCCGGTCACCCAGGAGAACCAGCGAAAGCCGCGGTAGTGATCGAACGCGAAATGGCGCAGCAGGTGCAGCCCCATCGCCAGCACCATCCCGTCCGAGGCGTAACGGTGCAGGCCGCGCATGATCTGCCCGATATAAAAATGATAGTGCGTGATGCGCTCGACCGAGGTATAGGCCTCTTTCACGCCGGTATCGAGGAAAATATACAGATACACGCCGCTCACCACGGCGATCCAGGTCATCAGGTAGGCGATGGCGCCCAGGTGGTAGAGCGGGTTGAGCCGGTCCCCGAATACGAGATTGAACAGCTTTTCGAGGCGCAGAAAAAACCACTGCGCCGTCCGCCGCACATAATGCATGATCAAGATTCTCCCGAAACAGGCATATCCAAGCGCATTGGTAACAGGCGCATTGTCCGACAACCTTGATGCAAATCAACAGGGTATGCAAAACAAATGGTCTTTATGTGAGAAAATTGACGTGCTTGGCTGCGGTGCGCTAGCTTAACCTTTTATTGCATAGGTCTATTGGAGCCCCATGGCGAAAAAATCCAGCACCTCTCCCAACTTTGAAACCGCGCTCGCGGAGCTGGAGAAGATCGTGGAAAAAATGGAATCCGGCGAGCAGTCGCTGGAGGAATCCCTGAAGTCGTTTCAGCGCGGCATCGAGCTGACGCGTGCCTGCCAGCAGGGACTGCGCGAGGCCGAGCAGCGCGTGGAAAAGCTGGTCCAGAAAAATGGCGAATTCGCCACCGAACCTCTCGACAACCAGAACGAGTAGTCCGGCATTGTCTGCTTTCCCCGAACAACTCCGGCGCTTCCAGCACCGCGTCGAACACGCGCTGGACGCGTGCCTGCCCGCCGCCGCACAGGCGCCGGCGCGCCTGCATGAAGCCATGCGCTACGTCACGCTGAACGGCGGCAAGCGCGTGCGCGCCAGCCTGGTTTACGCCGCCGGCCAGGCCGTCGGCGCGCCCGACGCGGCGCTCGATGTTCCGGCCTGCGCGGTGGAACTGATTCACGCCTACTCGCTGGTGCACGACGATCTGCCGTGCATGGATGATGACGACCTGCGCCGCGGCAAACCGACCTGTCACAAGGCCTACGACGAGGCCACCGCGCTGCTGGCGGGCGACGCCTTGCAATCGCTGGCCTTCGAAATTCTGGCGCGCGACCCGGCGCTGACGATCGGCCCCGCCCGGCGTCTGCATATGATCATGTTGCTGGCGGGAGCCGCCGGCTCGCACGGCATGGCCGGCGGCCAGGCGATCGACCTCGCCTCCGGCGGCAAGACGCTGACGCTGGCACAGCTCGAGGACATGCACCTGCGCAAGACCGGCGCGCTGATCCGCGCGTCAGTCCTGCTCGGCGCCCATGCCCGCGAAGACGTAGCGGCGGAAAAACTGGCGGCGCTCGAAAACTACAGCCATGCCATCGGCCTGGCGTTCCAGATCACCGACGACATCCTGGATGTCGAGGGCAAGGCGGAAATGCTCGGGAAAAACCCCGGCATGGACCGTGCGCGCGGCAAATCCACCTATCCGCAGGTACTCGGGCTCGCGGAAGCCAAGGCCCGCGCTCAGGTACTCCAGACGCAGGCTCTCGAAAGCCTCGCGCCTTTGGAGGATAATGGCCGCGTATTGGCCAGGTTGGCCGGATTCATTATCGAACGCCGCCAATGACCAGAAAAACCACGCAAGACAGCCCCCTTCTCGAGACGATCAACAGCCCCGACGATCTGCGGCGCCTGAAGGAAGACGATCTCCCCGGCCTGGCCGGCGAGATCCGCGAGTTCCTGATCGCCTCGGTGTCGCGCACCGGCGGCCACCTGTCGGCGGGCCTGGGGACGGTGGAACTCACGCTCGCCCTTCATTATGTATTCAACACACCCGAGGACCGGCTGGTGTGGGACGTGGGCCATCAGACCTATCCGCACAAGATCCTGACCGGACGCCGCGACCACATGCACACGCTGCGCCAGACCGACGGGATTTCCGGTTTTCCGCGCCGCGAGGAAAGCGAGTACGACACCTTCGGCGTCGGGCATTCGAGCACCTCGATCAGCGCCGCGCTCGGCATGGCCGTGGCCGCGGCGCGCACCGGCGCCGAACGCCAGGTGGTCGCCGTCATTGGCGACGGCGCGCTCTCCGGGGGACAGGCATTCGAGGCGCTCAACAACGCCGGCAACATGGACGCCGACCTGCTGGTGGTGCTGAACGACAACGACATGTCCATCTCGCCCAACGTCGGGGCCATGTCGAGCTACCTCACGCGCATCCTGTCGGGCAAGGTCTACAGCCACATGCGCGAAGGCTCCAAGACCGTGCTCTCGACCATCCCGCCGATGTGGCAACTGGCCAAGCGCGTGGAAGAACACATGAAAGGCATGGTGATGCCGAGCACGCTGTTCGAGGAGCTGGGCTTCAACTATTTCGGGCCCGTGGACGGACACAACCTGAACGCCCTGATCCGCACGCTGCGCAACCTGCGTGGCCTCAAGGGGCCGCGTTTCCTGCACGTGGTCACGCGCAAGGGCAAGGGCTACGAACCGGCCGAGGGCGACCCCATCGTGTACCACGGCGTGACGCCCTTCGATCCCGCCACCGGCAAGATGGAAAAAAAACCCGCGGGCAAGACCTACACCCAGGTGTTCGGCGAGTGGCTGTGCGACATGGCCGCGCGCGACGTGCGCCTCGTCGGCATCACCCCGGCGATGCGCGAAGGCTCCGGCCTGGTGCAGTTCTCCGAACGTTACCCGAACCGCTACTTTGACGTCGGCATTGCCGAACAACACGCGTTGACGTTCGCCGGAGGACTCGCCTGCGACGGCATGAAACCGGTGGTGGCGATCTACTCCACCTTCCTGCAACGCGGTTACGACCAGTTGATTCACGATATCTGCCTGCAGAACCTGCCAGTATTGCTGGCCATCGACCGCGCCGGGCTGGTGGGCGCTGACGGCGCCACGCACGCGGGCAGTTTCGATTTTTCCTATCTGCGCTGCCTGCCGAACATGACGGTCATGGCGCCGGCGGACGAGAACGAATGCCGCCGCATGCTCAGCACCGGCTTCCTGCTGAACGGCCCCGCGGCGGTGCGTTACCCGCGCGGCACCGGCCCCGGCGTTGCGGTCGATCCGGCACTGGAACCGCTGCCCGTCGGCAAGGCCGAAGTCCGGCGCATGGGCAAGCGCGTGGCGCTGCTCGCCTTCGGCAGCATGTTGGCCCCGGCGCTCGAGGCCGGCGAGGCCTTCGGCGCCACCGTGGCGAACATGCGTTTCGTGAAGCCGCTGGATGAAGACCTGATCCGGGAGCTGGCGCGCACGCACGAGCTGCTGATCACGGTCGAGGAAAACGTGGTGGCCGGCGGCGCCGGCAGCGCGGTCAATGAATTCCTGGTCGCGGCCGGGCTGACGGCGCGCATCGTCAACCTCGGCCTGCCGGACCGCTTCATCGAGCACGGCGACCATCGCGCGCAGCTGGCGCGCTGCGGGCTGGACGCCGCCGGCATCCGGCGTGCGATCCTGCGCCATGTTGCCGCCGACGCCCCGGCGGAACGTGAAACCGCCTAAACTTGACTGTATCACTCAACTACTACATCATTGGCGGCCCGCGAGTGGTAAAGAGACCCGGTTATGAAACTGAAAAGCAAAACCCGTCCCGTTGAAGAAGAGATCGCCGACGTGCAGAGCACGCCGGACCTGCGCCACCTGCCGATCGACAAGGTCGGTATCAAGGAAATCCGGCATCCGGTGGTGGTCCGGGACCGCTCCCAGGGCGTGCAGCACACCATCGCCAGCTTCAACATGTACGTGGAGCTGCCGCACAACTTCAAGGGCACCCACATGTCGCGCTTCGTGGAGATCCTGAACAGCCACGACATGGAGCTGTCGGTCGAATCCTTCCGGGACATGCTGGCGGAGATGCGGCGGCGCCTCGAGGCCAACACCGGCCACATCGAGATGAGCTTCCCCTACTTTATCAACAAGGCGGCTCCGGTATCCGGGGTCAAGAGCCTGATGGATTACCAGGTCGTCTTCATCGGTGAAATCACCGGCAACCAGGACGTCATGACCATCAAGGTGGTGGTGCCGGTCACCAGCCTGTGCCCCTGCTCCAAGGAAATCTCGCAATACGGCGCCCACAACCAGCGCTCGCACGTGACACTCACGGTGCGCACCAACACCTTCGTGTGGGTCGAGGACCTGATCGACCTGGTGGAGAACCAGGCCAGCTGCCAGCTTTACGGCCTGCTGAAGCGCCCGGACGAGAAATACGTCACCGAAAAGGCCTATGAGAATCCCAAGTTCGTGGAAGACATGGTGCGCGACGTCGCGGCCAAACTGAACGCCGATGACCGCATCGACGCCTACGTGGTGGAATCGGAGAACTTCGAGTCCATCCACAACCACTCGGCGTACGCCATGATCAAAAAGGACAAGACGCTGGACAGCTGATCGTCCACGCCCCGGCCGCTGGCGTTAAAGCGGCTGTCCCTCGCAAGACCGCAACCGCTGATACCCGCCGCGTTCCTCTTCCGTGACGAGGAATCTTTTTTGACCTGCCGTGCGCGCCCTGCACCGTTGCGTCCCGGTCAGCCTTCAGCTGGCGTTCTTGTTGGTCTTGGGCACCACCCGCAGATTCACCGGCAGCTTCTCGGACGGGGCGCCAATGTAAAATCCCTGAAGATGGTCCACGCCGGAGGCCTTTAGCATGGCGATGGTTTTCTCGTCCGGCACGAACTCGGCGACCGTCTCCTTGCCGAGCGAGCGCGCGATCTGGATGATGGAGAGGACCATGGTTTCATCCATGGAGTTCTGAGCCATGTTCTTGACAAAGGATCCGTCGATCTTGATGAAATCCACCGGGAGCTGCTTCAGGTAACTGAAGGAGCTGAAGCCGGTGCCGAAATCATCCAGCGCGAAGCGGCAGCCGATGTCCACCAGACCCTGGATCAGGTTCCGTGCCTTGTCGAGATAGCGCATGGCCGATTGTTCGGTGATCTCGAAGATCACCCGGTTGGGCGGCACGCGATTCTGCGTCAGGTGGTCCTTGATCAGCTGCAGGATGGACGCATCCTCCAGCGACTGACCCGAAAGATTGATCGAGAAGATGACATCGCGCCCCGAGGCGCGGAAATCCGCCAGCGCCTTCAGTGCGTGCACGATCACCCAGCGATCGATGTCCGTCATCAGGCCGAAGCGCTGCGCCACCGGGAGAAAAATGGAGGGCAGCACGATTTCGCCGTTGGGTCCCGGCATGCGCAGCAACACCTCGTAACTTTCCTTGTCGGGATGAATGACGTCGGCGATGGGCTGATACATCAGCCGGAAGCGATCCTGCTCGATGATCTGCTTGATGTGCTGGAACCAGCCGATGTCCATGGCCATTTCCTTCCTGCCTTCGCCTCCCTCTTCATACAGATGCATGCGGTTGCGGCCATGCGACTTGGCCTCGAAACACGCCATGTCGGCATGCGCCAGGATTTCCTCGGCGCCGTGGCGCCCGGGTTCGATCATGGCGATGCCGATGCTGCAGTTGACGCTGAGAATCTTGTCCCCTTCCACCAGGCGCATGTCGCGCATGATCTGGTTGAACGAACGCGCCAGCTCCATGGCGCCCTCGCGCGACACGTTGCGCGCCAATACCGTGAATTCATCGCCGCCGAAACGTGACACCACATCCTTGTCGCGCACGCGCGATTTGAGCAGCTCGGCCACGCGGATCAGCAGCTTGTCGCCGGCGGCGTGTCCGAGCGTGTCGTTGACGTACTTGAACTGGTCAAGATCGATGAAAAACACCGCACTCGGCACCGCATCGTGCGAAGCGTGTTCGATCTCCGCTTCCAGCTCGCGCCGGAACAGGCTGCGGTTCACCAGGCCGGTCAGCGGATCGCTTTCGGCCATTTTGCGCAGGGTTTCATCGCGGTCCCGCAGGGCGCGAATGGTGGTGTTGAGCGCATCGCTGATTACCGCGATTTCCGCGTCTTTGGCGCGCTCCACGTGGACGTCGGTCTCGCCCTGCGCCAGCCGCGCCAGCGGCACTTGCAGCGCCGTCAGCGGCGCCAGCGCCTTGCGGATGATGCGGCTACCGAAGAACAATCCGACCGCCATCAGGGCGGCAATGATCAGGCTGCCGGAGGCGATGCTGCGCACCAGCTGTTCCTTGTAGTAGCCGGAATCGATGCTGAGATCGATGTAGCCGATGACCTTCACGTTCTCCGGCTTTTCGTTTTCCAGGCTGAAGCCAAGCAGCCCGTCCGAACGTATGGAACGGACACGAATCGGCGCAATGAAGCGCAGATAGGCTCCGCTCAGAATGGAACGGTCGACGAGATAGTCCCGCTCCGTACCGCCGGTGCCGGAAAGCTCCCTGATCTGATCGGGCTTGAGCAGCGGGATTTCCACGCCGCGGCGATCACCGTATTCACCGAGGATTTTCCTGCCCGAGGCGTCGTAGTAACGAATGAAGGCGATTTCAGGGAAATGTTTGATGCGCTTGTCGATATTCGACACATGCCGGCCGCCCTGCGAGGCATACAGCGGCGTACCCAGTTCATCCAGTTCGCTCAGCCAGCGAACCGCCTGTTTCTCCAGGTTGTCGTCGATAAGGTTGCTGGCGGTCCACCACAAGCCGATGTTGACGATCAGATACACCGCCACGGCGCCGAGCATGAGCAGCGCCAGCAGGCGGCTCACGAGACTGCGTTCCCCTATCCGGCGGACCGATTGCAGAAATTTTTCCAGGCCGGCCGGAAGCGGAAAACGAAAGCGGCCGATGGCGTTCCGTTCAAGGGGCATGGGCCAGTCCTTGCAGCGGCCGGGGCAGCGTCAGATTCAAACGCCTGGCCATGACGCTATTGATCCTGATCGTGGCCCTGGTAAGCGGAGCGATCGGCGCGTCGGTATCCCGGTATGTCTGCTTCAGGCGCTCCAGCACCTGTTCCGCGATGTCCGCATAGCCGCTCTCCGCGCTCACCAGACCGCCCAGGGCCAGCAACTGGTGACTGAAGACCGCCACCTGTTTTCCCTCCCTGACGCTGTGTGCCATCACGTCGCGGATAACCTCGCGGCTCAGCACGCGATTGTCCGGCACCAGCCATAGTCCCTGGATCTTCGGGACCAGCTGTTTGTAGGCATAAAGTGTCTCTTTGTCCGATCGGACCTCGACGTGGACCAGCTCCAGGCCGTTCTCGTGGGCTGCCGCCCGCGCTTCTTCCATCAGGCCATGCAGGTTTTTGCCGGTAATGACGCCAACCTTTTTGAGCCGGGGTGACAGCTGTTTCCAGACACGAAACTGTTCATCCACCGGCGTCGTGGCGGCAACGCCTTTCATCCAGGCAGTCACCAGGTCGGTGTCTTCGTAGTTGAACACCTGGCAGAAGACCACACGCTTGCCTGAAAGGCCGCGTGCTGCCCGGGCGGCGGGCAACCCGATCGCGACGACCTGGGATATTTCCGAAGACTGGATTTTTTTCTGCGCGGCGGAATTTGACGCTTCGCTGCCGCCAAGATAATAGTTCTCGATCCGTTGCGAAACCCTTTTCTCGATTTCGCGCTGTACCCCGACGAAAGCCGGTGACCGGTCACTGAGGAGAATGGCAACACCCGGGGCCGATTCCGGCCGCACCGTCGAACAACCCGTCATCAAGGCCGCCAGCCAAAACAGCAGGCATGCCGTCCAGACAGGGCGTGGCATGCAAAAACAGGATTGCGGCATCGTGTACATCTTCTGGCGACTCCTTTTCTATACACATGGAATGCAGCATTCATGCCATAGCCTGGGGATTTTCAGGCCGGAAACAGCCGGATGACCTGGTGAGGCGGTCATACAACCATCTGAAACAGCGGGATTTTTATTGGATAAGAGATCGTGGCCCGGATCATGTCCGAGCCAACCTCATGGCAAGCTGACTGACAAGGGAATTCTCTGCCGAAAAAGGTCTTTTCAGGTGCTGTTTACGGCGGCGGATGCATGAAAACCCGGGAGCGAAAGCGCCTCTTCGGCGATATCCCGGACGAAAGCAGGCAATGTGGCAGCCACCCCGGGACTCAGGCCAGAACCCGACCAGCCAGGATCTGCCTCGACGCCACGCAACAACAGCCGCGACGGCATGTTCCCGAGAGCACGGGCCAGGCCGATCGCGGAAGCGATGCCGAAGCCATGCGATGAACACGACCCGCCGGCGCCGGGAAGATCGCACGCATCGAGGCGATGTCGCGTTCCCGGCGTGGCGCCGGAACGAACGGCATCCAGCAGGATCACGATATCGGCTCCTTGCCAATGCAGTGGAAGCAACGCGCCGGGGCGATCCAGGATTGTTATCTCGATCCATCCGGACGAGTCATCATCCAAAACCGGGGAATGACGCAGGGCTTGCGCCGCCTCCCAACCGAAACGGTCGTCGCCAAAGGGAGAACCGATTCCGATAATTTTTACCTGGTGGTTCATGTTTCCTGCCGGCTGATTCGCAAATCGAGAAAATGTGTGGCGCAGGAAATACAGGGATCGTAATTACGGATCACCATTTCACCGCGGCGACGCAACGCCTCCTCGGGCCGGTCCGGGCCGAAACTCTGGAGCGACTGGCGCAGATCCTCTTCAATGCGCGACTGGTTCTGGCTGGTGGGCGGCACGATGCGCGCGCGCACGACCTTCCCTTGCGCGTCGAGCTCATAGCGATGCCACAAAAGCCCGCGCGGTGCTTCGGTGCAGCCGGCACCGCTGCCGGCGTGCGGCGTGACGGCGACACGGGATTCCCGCGGTACCTGATACGATTCCAGAAAACGGATCGCTTCCCGCATGGCAATCACGATTTCGATCGCGCGCGCCACGATGCTGTGATGCATGTTGCGGCTGGGGAACCTGATGTCCAGACCATCGGCCAGCTTGCGCACCGGCTCCGGCAGACGATCCAGGTTGAGATTCAGGCGCGCCAGCGGGCCTACCAGATACGGCTTGCCATCGAGCCGGCAATGCAGCGCGGTCGAGTGCGGCTCCTGTTGTTCGGCAAAACGCGCCTCGAACTGACCGGCCGGAATATCCAGACCCTGGCTCGAAATCAGGCGGCCTTCGTTCATGGGATATTCCCGCGGATGGCGCAGGGCGACACAGATGAAATCCTGTTCCTGTTCCGGCAGATCGAGCGAAGCCGTCCAGCGCACCAGCGCCTCGGCCTCCGGCAGGGCGTCCTGCAGTTTTTCCAGCAGCGCGCCCACCTGTTCCGGCGGCGGGGCATGATGGAAGCCGCCGACGCACGCGCCCACGGGATGCACCGAGCGCGCGCCGAGCAGGCGGATGATGTCGTTGCCGAGCGCCTGCAGTTTCAGGCCGCGTCGCACTTCCGGCGCATGCTTCCCGGCCATTTCCACCACGCCCGGATAGCCCAGGAAATCGGGCGCTGCCAGCATGTGAATGTGCAGGCTGTGGCTCTGGATCCACTCGCCGCAGTAGAACACGCGGCGCATGGCGCGCACCCAGGGACCGGGGTCCGCGCCGAACAGGTGTTCGATGGCATGCACCGCGCTCATCTGGTACGCCACCGGGCAGATGCCGCAGATGCGCGCCACCATGTCCGGTATTTCATCATAGCCCCGGCCCTCCAGCAGTTTTTCGAACATCCGCGGCGGCTCGAAAATGCGCAAGCGGACATCCTCGATCACCCCGTCCTTCACGCGCAACTCGAGCGTGCCCTCGCCCTCGACGCGCGCCAGCACCGGCACCTGGACCGGAATGTGGCGTGATTCAGTCATGTGTGGTTTTATCCGTGCGCAAGCCGGCTTGGGCGAAGGCCGGCGCCGCCGCATTGATAAAATGAAAGCGCCGCGCCACCGCCGCCGGCACCAGGCCGAGTCCCTCCAGGCGTCGCGCCAGCGATTCGGTATTGGGGTTTTCCGCCGGACCGTAACAGGCATAACAATCGCGCCCGAAGGCCGGGCAGATGGCGCCACAACCGGTACGCGTCACCGGCCCCATGCAGGGAAGCCCCTTGGCCACCATCACGCACACCGTATGCCGGCGCTTGCACTCCAGGCAGACCTTGTCCTTTTCCAGCCACGGCGGCACGCCCGACAACAGCGCGCGCACGGCCGCCAGCACCTGGCGCCCGCTCACCGGGCAGCCCCAGATTTCGAGATCGACTTTCACATGCTGCGCGATGGGCGTGGAGGTCGCCAGGCTTTGAATATATTCCGGTTTGGCGTAAATCGAGGCGATCCATTCCGGGGCATTCGCAAAGTTGCGCAAGGCCTGCACGCCACCGGCGGTGGCGCAGGCGCCGAGGGTGACGAGTTGGCGGGAGTTGGCGCGGACACGCCGGATGCGCTCACTGTCTTCGGGCGTCGATATGCTGCCCTCGATGAAGGCGATGTCCACCGCCGCCTCCGGGTTCACCGGCCCGGCCTCGGCGAAATGCACGATGTCCGTCATCCGCGCCAGCGTCAGCAGATCCTCGCCCAGGTTCAGGAACGCGAGCTGGCAACCGTCGCAGGAGGCGAATTTGTGAATCGCGATTTTCGGCTTGTCCGCCATCAGAACCCCTGAATGCCGAAAAGCGGCCTGGCTTCGGCATAGGAAAACACCGGGCCATCCTGGCAGACGAATTTGCCGCCGTACTGGCAATGGCCGCAGTGTCCCACGGCGCAATGCATGTTGCGCTCCATGCTGAGATGGATATGGTCTTCAGTCACACCGCGCCGCAGCAGATGATCCACGGCCACGCGCATCATGCCCTGGGGGCCGCACATCATGATCATCGCCTGGGAAGGATCAAACTCCACCTGGTCGAACAGCTCCGTGACCCGGCCTATGTGCCACGGCCACAGCGCCACGCCGACATCGGCCGCCACGAGCACCTGCGTGTCGCGCAGTTTGCTCCACTGTGAATACTGGCTGCGCCAGATCAGATCGTCGGAATGCTTGACCCCCTGCATGATGATCAGGCGGCGGAACCTGTCGCGCCGGCGGATCACGTAGTTGATCACCGACACTACCGGCGCGCATCCGAGCCCGCCGGTGATGATCATCACGTCATGACCCTCGGCCTGTTTCAGCGGCCAGCCGCGCCCGTAAGGCCCGCGCATGCCCAGCCGGTCGCGCGCCTTCAGCTGCCCCAGCCCGCGCGTCACGCGCCCGACCACGCGGATGGTATGGTCGAACAGCTTTTCATCTTCCGGATCAGAGACGATGGAGATCGGCACTTCGCCGACGCCATAGAGGTACAGCATGTTGAACTGACCCGGCTCGAAACGGAAAGCCGCGTGTTGCACCGGATCCGTGAAGCGCAAGCGCAGCGTAAAGATGGTCGGCGATTCCTGGATGCGCTCGACCACCTCGATTTCATGCGGGAGCGCGGCGTTAACCATGCCCGCCTCCCCCGCCTATTGCGCGCGCCTCTTCCGTGATATCGATCCCGACCGGGCACCAGGCGATGCAGCGCCCGCAACCCACGCAACCGCTGCGTCCGTACTGGTCATGCCAGCTGCCGAGCTTGTGCGTGAGCCACTGGCGATAACGCATGCGCGTGTCGGCGCGGATGGTCATGCCGTGGATGTAGCTGTGGCCCTGGGTGAAACAGGAATCCCACTGGCGCGCATGCTCGCTGTGACTGTTGTCGAGCGCCGTCACATCTCTTTCGCCGTGGCAGAAACAGGTAGGGCAGACCGCAGTGCAGTTCCCGCAGGAAAGGCAACGCTCCGCCACGTTCTCCCAGCGCGGATGCTCGAGATTCGCAAACAGCACATCGCGCAGGTTGCGCGACGGCAGGCCGCGGGTTTGCCGCCGGGCGGCCTCCTGCGCCTCCTGTTCGGCGATACCTCGCTGCGCGTCCGTGGTCGGCGCCAGTGGAAGCTGCGCGGTGATCATGCTTCCCTGGTCACTCCCGGCCTGCACCAGATAACCGTCGTCCAGCTCGTCCAGGGCGATATCGAAATCCTGCGTGGCGCGTGGCCCATCGCCGGTGGAGGCACAGAAACAGGTGTCGGCCGGATGGGTACAGTGAACGGCGACGAGAAAGAGGTTTTTCCGCCGCGCGGCGTAATAAGGATCGGCGAATTTGCCCTGCAGAAAGTGCCGGTCCTGCAGGCGCAAGGCCGCCAGGTCGCAGGCGCGCGCACCGATGACGGCCAGCATTTCGGCGGCCGGCATGATTTCCGAAAAACGGATAGCGCCACGGGCGTCGCGCTCCGCGCGCCACATGACTTCATGGGGGGCAAACAGGAACGGCTTCAGCGCCTGCGGGCCGTTGGCCCAGCTGAAATACCGCGGGCTTGCCGTCGTTTCAAGCCGGTACTGGCCCGGACCCTGGCGGTCGCGGACTCCCTGCGGCAGTGCGCCGGCCCGGTCGAGCGTGTCGTAAACGATCGCGCCGTCCCGGACCTGCGGGCCGACGCAACGGTAACCGGCCCGATGCAGCGCATCCAGCAGTGCCTGAATCCAGGCGCGCGGAAGAAAGCCCGCCTCCATGCTCGCCTCGTCGGTTTACCGTGGTTGACGACATCACATCATACGCCGTCTCAGAGAAAATCCGCGAACTCCGCGCGGCGCCATTCGGCGCGGATCACCTTCCATTCGCCGTTTTCTCGTGCCAGCGTAATCTCGAAGCGGTGCAGATCGGCGCGCAGCCGTTCGAGTTCTTCGGCGCCTGAAATCGGCTGCCCGGCCATGGCCACCATCACGTCGGCCTGGGCCACGCCCGGTTGGGGGAAATTGATTAGCCGGATGCGCGTGAACAGATGAATCGACTGGTTGCGCAGGAAGTAATAGCGCAGGATCGCATCAATGGCCTTCTTGTCCTGGCCCTGGCTGTCGGCGTATTTCTCCGACACCATCTGCCGCAAAACGCCCGATTCCTTTTTCTCAGCGGCGGCCTCACCCTGCGCCAGCAGCGCCCGCACCTGCGCCTCGGGACTGTCCCGTTCAGACGAACAGGCGCCGTTAAAAATACTGATGCTCAACACGAGGATCAGGACCGGCCATAGCTGAAAACGGAATCGGCCCATGTCAGCCACGCCGTGGCCTGGTCGGGAGCTGTCCCGGTCAGCTCAGTTGTTCTTGGCGCCCTGATCGATCCACTGCCGGATGGTCTTGATCTGACCGGCCGCGATCGGCGGCTTGTCCTTGGGCATGTTGATGCTGGGATGCGCCTGGCGCTCGATCAACAGAACCAGGGTGCTGCTGACGGATGAACCGGGAGTGACGATCGGGCCCAGCTTGGTACCCTTCATCAGGCCCTCGTAAGTCTCCATATTGAGTCCGCTCTTGGCGAGGCCCGCGCCGCCGACTTTATGGCAGGACAGGCAATTCTCGCTGAGTATCGGAAATACATCCTGCTTGAAGCTGACCTCGCGGGTACAACCCGCGCCCAGCATTGACACCGCCATCAAACCCGCCAGTACCGCCAAACTGCGTGACATGTTCTTCCTCCCGAAGTAATTCGTGGAATTAGTTTACATTATTTGCAAATTCGCGCCAGAGCGAAACGGAAAATGGCGTCCGTCAAAGTGACATATGCCGCGCGGTCAGCGAATCGCCGGCGCAACGGGCTTGCGCATCGGCCGCAACCGGCTATGCCGCATCTGTTCGCGCAAGCGCACTCCGGCAATCCCCGGCTCAACGCTGCTGGCTTTCAGAATTTTTACCCGACAGCGGCGGATAGCGCCGGCGTGATTGCAGGCAACATATATAGGTATCGTCGCGTGGAGATTTTGCTTGCGGGACCCGCGACCAGCACTGCCGTCGTGCCCAAGGAAAAACCGGCTTGCCCGGCCCTGGCCTGAGTTAACGATGTCGTTTTCCGGCTCAATGGACGCCTGCGATTCCGGGGATCGAGGACGCCATGCCGGTTTGACAAATATCAAGAATCAATCCGGGATGAAGACTGAAAATTTAACGACAAATCTGTCTTTTCTTGACTGCGGGAGTATGGCAATAATCGCTTTGTTACAGCTATTAAACAGTATTTTTCACGTATTGACGCACGTCAATATACTGGAATATTAGCATTTAATAGAATGCTTACATATTATCAGGACATGGCACGCTCAGTAACGAACGCCTGGTTTCAAATGTTCAGACACATGACTCTGTCTTAACAGCATGCGCAAAGGACTCTTCATGAAAACGCAACGCACACCTTGGCACACCGCGACACTCGTCGTTGGCTGGCTCGTTTCTTTTGGCGCCCTCGCCATCAGCGGTATGGCGGCAGCGGCCAACACCAGTACCGCCGACCACAGCAAGTTCAAGGAATTACAAAAACACTTCGCGTCCGGCCCCGAGGTCACCAAGGCCTGCCTCACCTGTCACACCGAGGCCGCCAAGCAGGTGCACCGCACCAAGCACTGGACCTGGGAGTATCTCAATCCGGTCACGCAGCAGAAGGTCGGCAAGAAGACCATGGTGAACAACTTCTGCATCTCGGCCGGTCCGAACCTGCCGGCCTGTGCCAGCTGCCACGTCGGTTACGGCTGGAAGGATGCCAGCTTCGATTTCAAATCCGAGGTGAACGTCGACTGCCTGGTGTGCCACGACACCACCGGCATCTACCGCAAGCCCGCCGGCCTGGCCGGCAACCCGGTAACCAAGCGCATGGAGCTGCCACCCGGCTCCGGCAAGTTCGTTGATCCGATCGATCTCACCAAGATCGCGCAAAAAGTCAGCAAGAGCAGCCGCGATACCTGCGGCGTCTGCCACTTCTACGGCGGCGGCGGCGATGCCGTGAAGCACGGTGACCTCGACAGCTCGATGTCCGCTCCGGACCGTGAAGTCGACGTGCATATGGACGCCACCGGCCTCGACTTCACCTGCGGCACCTGTCATGCGACTTCCGCGCACGACGTGCCCGGCAGCCGTTTCGCGCCGACCGTCAAGGACGAAGGCATGAAACGCATCCGCGGGAAAAAGGACGACTCCAACCCGGCGAACTGCGTCGCCTGCCACGGCAAACGCCCGCATCCGATCCAGCAGGCCAAGCTCAACGACCACACCAGCAAGATCGCCTGCGAAACCTGCCACATCCCCGCGTTCGCCCGCGGCGGACCGGCCACCAAGATGTTCTGGGACTGGTCGACCGCCGGCAAGATGAACGAGAAGGGCAAGCCGTTCCAGAAAAAGGACGAGGACGGCCACGTCATCTACGACTCGAAGAAAGGTGACTTCATCCTGGCCAAGAACGTCATACCGGAGTACATGTGGTTCAATGGCACGGTGTACTACACGCTGGTCAGCGACAAGATCGATCCGACCAAGGTGGTGCAGATCAGCCGCTTCGAGGGCAGTCCCACCGACGGCAAGTCGCTGATCTTCCCGGTCAAGGTGTTCCGCGGCAAACAGCCGTACGACGCCGGCAACAACACCCTGGTCACGCCGCATACCGCCGGCACCGACGACGCCGCCTACTGGAACACCTTCAGCTGGCCGAAGGCGATCGCCGCCGGCATGGCCGTCACCGGCGCGCCGTTCTCGGGCAAGATCGGTTTCGTCGAGACCGAGATGCGATGGCCGATCAACCACATGGTCGCGCCCAAGGAAAACGCCCTCGCCTGCCAGCAGTGCCACAGCGATAACGGACGGCTGAAGGGCATCCAGGGCATCTACATGCCCGGCCGCGACTCCAGCAGGTATCTCGACATACTCGGCGGCGGGGCGGCGTTCTTCGCGCTGCTCGGGGTCCTCGGCCACGGCGCTCTGCGCATCTTCAGCAAACGCAAGAAGGGAGGGAATTGACATGACCGAAAAAGTCTACATCTTCAAACGCTTCGAGCGGTTCTGGCACTGGACGCAGGCGGCCACCATCCTGTTCCTGCTGCTGACCGGCTTTGAGGTGCACGGGGCCTACAAACTTTTCGGTTTCGGCCGCGCAGTGGACCTGCATACCATCGCCGCCTGGACGCTGATCACGCTGTGGGTGTTCGCCGTGTTCTGGCACTTCACCACCGGCGAATGGCGCCAGTACATCCCGACGCTCGACAAGGTCGGCGCCATGATCAAGTACTATCTCACCGGCATCTTCACCGACGCGCCGCACCCGTTCCGGGCAACCACGCTGACCAAGCACAACCCGCTGCAGCGCCTGGCCTATCTGTTCCTGTGGCTGGGGATCACGCCGATCATCTGGTTCTCCGGCTGGTTCTACCTGTTCTATGGCCAGTGGCGCGACTGGGGCGTGGACAGATTCCTGTCGCTCGAGTGGGTGGCGTTCTTCCACGTGCTGGGCGCGTACATGATCCTGGTGTTCGTCATCGCCCACACCTATCTCATCACCGCCGGTCATACGCCGACCTCGCACCTCAAGGCCATGATCACCGGGTGGGAGGACACGCATTGAAACGCCGCGTAAATTCTTCCGGTAAATTGAAATCAACCGCCGTCGCCGGCCGTCGGAGCGGTTCGCGGCGCACGGTTTCCATTGTTTATTAAATTTCAAGGAGTCACACCATGAAACTGCACAAACCCCTCGTCTCCGCCGTCATGCTCTGCGTGCTCGGAGCCCCGTTCGCCGCCAACGCCGCCGATGGCGACTGGAAACGCGGCCGTGTCTATTACCGCATGGTCTGCACCGTCTGCCACACGACGCCGGCCGGCGGTGGCAAGGCCATCGCGCCAACCTCCAAGACCAAGGCGGAATGGGCCGCTTACCTCCAGGCCGACAAGCACAACAAGGGCAAGGATTCGGTCAAGTACTACATCAGCAAGGAATACCGCGCCAAGGTCAAGGCCACCAACAAGGCCGCCGAGAAATATGCCGACGTGCCTGACGATGAACTCATGAACGACATCAAGGCCTTTGTCATCAAGGGCGCGAAAGACGGAGACAGTCCGGCGGGCTGCAGCTGATACGGTGTGAACAACCGATAGCTGTTGCAGGCAGTCCACGGAGGCGACCATGGCATTGAGCAGCGATAGCCGCCGGAGCTGGTTGGCGGGCTTCAAGACCGATTACGAAAGCATTTTCGTCGAGGACTGGTCCCCCTATTTCGGCGCTGTCCTGCTGGTGTTGGTGATCATCGGCCTGATGATCAGCGGTCTGTTCTGGGGCGTGTTCGGCGGTCTCAAGCTGTGGGGCGACTGGTTCAACACCGCCATCGGCCTGGGACCGCTCGTGGGCGTGCCGGAACACCTGGAAACTCCGCTGCTGCACCGGTTGTCGCTGATGAATATCACGCTGGTCATCGGCGCGTTTTGTTCTGCGCTGTTGTCACGCAAATTCCTCATCAGCCGTCCCCCCAAGCTGGAATACATCTGGGCCGCGCTTGGCGGCAGCTTCATGGGTCTGGGTGCCACGCTTGCCGGCGGCTGCACCACCGGTGGTTTCTTCACGCCGGTGATGCACTCCTCGCCGGCCGGCTGGGCCATGTGGGCCGGCCTGCTGCTGGGCGCCGTCGTCGGCCTGAAATTGCTGCTGTGGACCCTCGACCACATCACCTGGGGCATGACGCCACCGGCGGTGCTGAAACCATCGCCCGGGATGCTTTCGGTTTATCCGCTGCTCGGCCTGGCGGTGTTCGTGGGCATACTGGTGTGGAGCGCCCAATGGTACACCTCGGGCAATGAAAAACTGACGGTGCGGGCCATCATCATTCTCGCCGGCTTCGCCATGGGCTTCATCATGCACCGCGCGCGGCTGTGCTTCGCGCGCGCCTTCCGCGAGCCGTTCATGACGGCCGAGGGCGAGATGACCAAAGCGGTCATCCTCGGTCTCGCCATCGGCGTGCCGCTGGCCGCGCTGCTGTTCCAGGCCAAGGTGATCGACCCCTATATCGCCATCCCGGCGGTGTTCTGGATCGGCTCGTTGAGCGGCGGCGTGCTGTTCGGCATCGGCATGATTTTCGCCGGCGGTTGCGCCTCGGGCTCGCTGTGGCGCATGGGCGAGGGCCATCTCAAGCTGTGGGTGGCGGGCTTCTTCTTCGCCTGGATGGGCTCGACGGCCAACGGGCTGCTGAACAAGACCGGCCTGCTCACCAAGGAGGTCACCCTGGAGGAGTACGAAGCCACCAAGCTCGGTTATCAGGCCTACCTGCCGGCGATGCTCGACGGCTGGGGCTGGTCGCTGCTGATCGCCGCAATATTCCTCGTCGTGTGGTACGCGCTGGTGCGCTACAACGAGTCCACCGAGAAATTCACAGTGCTCTGATCGCATCCTTCCTACTGGAGGTACCATGAAACTCAAGCACGGAATTCTGTCTGTCATCATGCTCGCGGCCTGCGCGGCCGCCCCACTTGCCTGTTCCGCTGCCCCCGCGACGGAACCGGCCCCCGCCGCGGAAGCGGCAAAAACGCAGTATTACAAGAAGCTGGTCGATCTCGATTACGTCAAGCAATACGCCGTGATACCGGCGCGCGACGATGTCATGATCATTGACTCGCGCCCGGCGGCGCGCAAATACGATGTCGGCCACATTCCCGGCGCCGTCAATATTCCGGATACCCAGTTCGACGCACTGGCGCCCAAGATGCTGCCGGCGGACAAGTCGAAGCTGCTGATTTTCTACTGCGAGGGACCGGAATGCAGCCTCAGCCACAAGGGCGCCTTCAAGGCCGAGAAGCTCGGTTACACCAACATCGTGGTGTACACGAATGGCTACCCGGAGTGGGCGAAGAAGGGCAACCTGGGCGCCGTCAGCCCGGCCTTCGTCAAGAAACAGCTCGATGAAAAAGCGCCGATCACGCTCATCGACTCGCGGCCCAAGGCGCGCAAATACGACAAGGGGCATATTCCCGGCGCCATCAGCATCCCGGACAGCGAGTTTGACAAATCAACCGACAAGCTCCCCACCGACAAGGCGGCGTCGCTGATTTTTTACTGCGAGGACGTCAGCTGCGTGCTGAGCCCGAAATCGGCGGCCAAGGCGGTCGCGCTCGGCTACACCAACGTCATGACCATGCCGGTAGGCTATGTGGGCTGGGTAAAGGCCTATGGCCCCGGCGCCATGGCGGACGGTGCGGCCCCAACCGCAGCGGCGGCCCCGGCGGCAGCGCCGGGAATCGAGCCAGGGAAGGAAAAAGGATCGATCACGGTCGCGTCGTTCGAGAAGATTCTGAAGGAAGCGCCTGACAGCGTCGTCATCGCCGACGTGCGTGATCCTGCGGAATTCGCCACCGGCAGCTTCAAGAACGCGGTGAATATTCCGGTCAACACGCTGGACAAGAAAATCGGCACACTGCCGACGGACAAGCCGATCATCTTTTTCTGCACGACCGGTGCCCGCGGCGGTGAGGCTTACGACATGGTCAAGTTGCTCCGGCCCGAACTGAAGGTCTACTTCCTCAATGCCGCGGTGAAATTCGCCAAGGACGGCAGCTATACCATCGTCGAAGTAAAGTAACGAACCGTCAGTGGATGAAACGAAACGGGCGGCCTTGGCCGCCCGTTTTTTTTGCCTGGTCACCGGAAGACTCGCGCGTTGACTGGAACTTATCTCAAAATATTTTCATCCGCAGATTAACGCGGATTTATTATGAGGATGAACGCAGACAAGGCAGGGATCCCATAGGCTATCTACATGAAACTCACGGCCTCTATGTAGGGTGCGCAAAAACGCAGCGTTGCGCACCGTTCGGCTTCTGCCGGTGCGCTTCGCTGACGCTCAGCACACCCTACAGACTCATCTTCATTGATGCTCAGCCCTCGCCGGGCAACATGCGCCTCAGAAAGGCGCGACGCTCTCCATCGGCTTCGTTCGTAGCTGGCTCCGCCGGCTCCGGCACAGCCAGCCAGGCAGCGAGACTGCGCTGCGCCTCGGCACGCGCGGCGGCCTGGTCGGCGAAACGGGACATTGGGGAGTGCACCGACGACGCATGAAACTCGCCGATCACGGGTTCGTAACAGCCGTAAAAACCACAGTCTCCCGCCGGCAGCCGGCGCACGATGCGCTCGCCTTCGGCGGCGTGCGGCCATTCGCCCTGCGCGCCGGGCACGAGCACGAGATTCAGGAACCACGGCGTGATCAGCGCGCCCAGCCAGTGGCCCTGCCACGGGGTAAACCCGATCGCCTCCACCGTCAGCGCGGTGTTGAGTATCGGCAAGCCGGCCATGCGGGTACGCTCGATGTCGCGGAATACTGCTTCCAGATGCTGCGAGGGATCCGTGGGATAGCGTTTCAGGACGCTGCTCATGCATCACTCCCGACAGTCAGGCCAGATTAGCTGCCGGCACAGCGCGCGGATCCAGGCGGATACCGTGCGCGTCGAGTTCCTGCACCGCCGCATTCACCAGATCTGGCACGCGCGCCGCCACCGGCCCCGAGAGCATCATGCCGGTTTCAAACGTGAGCGGCTGGACGCCGAGGACCACGACTTCGTGCGGCGCGCGTCCGAGCAGATCGAGGCTGGCCAGCACTTCCGACAACCCGACCTGGTGCGGCGACAACATGCGACGGAAGAATACCGGCACCTCGTCGCCGGAGAGACGGATGAAGCTTCCGGGGGCGCGGTTGGCGAAGACGGCGTCGAGCACGATCAGCAGGTCCACGCCTTCGAGGTCTTCCAGCAATTCCATGCCCGAGGTGCCGCCGTCGATGAGGGTCACCTCCGGTGGCACATCATGGCTGTCGCGCAGCGCCTCGAGCGCGCGCACCCCCACGCTCTCGTCCGAGAGCAGCAGGTTGCCGATACCCAGAATGACCACGCGCATCAGGTTTGCCTCGTCAGTTCTACAGCCGCGTCTGAACCTTGACGGTTTCGGTGTTCTCCTTGTCCACCACGTGCACCGCGCACGCCAGGCAGGGATCGAAGGAATGCACCGTCCGCAACACCTCGAGCGGCTTCTCCGGGTCCGCCACCGGCGTGCCGACCAGCGACGCCTCGTACGGACCGGCGACATCGTTGGCGTTGCGCGGCGCCGCGTTCCAGGTGGTCGGCACCACCGCCTGGTAGTTCTTGATGATGCCGTTCTTGATCACCACCCAGTGCGACAACACCCCGCGCGGCGCCTGGTGGAAACCGACACCGCTGACCTCGCCCTTGGGGAACTCCGGCCGGTTGAAGGTCTTGGTGTCGCCACTGCCGATGTTGTCGACCAGCAGCTGCCACTGCTGCTGCAGGTTATCGACCATGGTGGCGCACACCACGCTGCGCGCCGCGTGCCGCCCGATGGTCGAATGCAGCGCGGCCAGCGGGATCTTGGTCTTGGCCACCGATTCGACGATACCGATGAGGCGATTGAGGTGACGCATGCCCGGTTCGTACTTCGCCGCCGCCCACGCCAGCACCCAGGAAAGCGGCCCGACCTGCGCCGGCTCGCCATAGAAGGTCGGCGACTTGACCCAGGAATACTTGCCGTCGTCCTGGAAGTCGGTGTATTCCGGAACCGTCTCGCCCTTGTACGGGTGCAGCGGCTTCTTGCCCTCGTACCAGGAATGCTTGGCGCTCTCGTGCACGCCCTGGTGGAAGTAGGCGTCGTCGAAGGATTTGATCGGCTTGTAGCCGGCGAGATCGCCGTTCGGGATATAGCCGCCGGGCATGGCGAACTTCGTGCCCTTGGTGTCGAGCGGCAGGTCCGGCACCGACAGATAATTGGTGACGCCCTTGCCGATCGCGGTCCAGTCGGCGTAAAACGCGCCGATCGCGCCGACGTCGACGAGATAGACGTTGTTGACGAAATCGGACAGCTCGTCGATGTAGCCCTTGATCGCCAGCAGCTTTTCGACCCCGAGCACCGACTGGCTGTCGGTGGCGATCGGGTTGGCGACGCCGCCGACGGCGACGTTCTGGATGTGCGGCGTCTTGGAACCGAGAATGGCGACGATCTTGTTGGCCCGGCGCTGCACGTCGAGCGCCTGCAGGTAGTGCGCCACCGCCAGCAGGTTCACCTCCGGCGACAGCTTCATGGCCGGGTGGCCCCAGTAGCCGTTGGTGAAAATGCCGAGCTGGCCGGTCTGGATGTAATTCTTCAGCCGGTCCTGTACCGCCTTCATTTCATGCGGGCCGTTGAGCTTCCACGTCGACAGGCTCTCCGCCAGCGCCGCGGTCTTCTTCGGGTCGGCCTTGAGCGCCGAGACCACGTCCACCCAGTCGAGCGCCGAGAGATGGTAGAAATGCACGATGTGATCGTGGATCGCGTGGGCCGAGATGATGATGTTCCGGATCAACTGGGCGTTGAGCGGTATCTCCATCTTCAGCGCGTTCTCCACCGCCCGCACCGAGACGATGGCGTGCACCGTGGTACACACGCCGCAGATGCGCTGGGTGATGGCCCAGGCGTCGCGCGGGTCGCGCCCCAGGAGAATCTGCTCGACGCCGCGCCACATCTGGCCTGAAGCCCAGGCCTTGGTCACTTTTCCACCGTCCACTTCGCAATCGATGCGCAGATGGCCCTCGATGCGGGTGATCGGGTCAATCGTGATTCGGTTTGCCATGGTCAACTCCTCAGGTTCTCAATGCGTTGCGTGTTTCGGCAGCACCGGAAGCATGCGCACGAACACGATGTAAGCCAGGATTTCGAAGGCGATCAGGCCGATCGTCACCATCAGCTCCGGGACCGCCGGGAAATAATGCCAGCCGGGGCCGGTCTCGTAGCCGATCAGAAAGCCGTTGATGCGCAGCATGAAGCCGCCCAGCATCAGCAGCACCGCCGAGACGAACAGCCGGTCGCGGCGCTGGCGCGACTCGGCCGAGGCCAGCAGCCACAGCGGCGCGGCGAACGCCAGCATTTCGACCCAGAATCCGGCCGCCTCGAAGCCCGGCACGAACATCGCCCCGAGCGCGCCGCGCCAAGCCAGATCCCCGACCCGCACTACCAGATACACCGCCAGCAACCAGTACATGATCCGCGAAAGCGACGCCAGGATCGGCGTCTCGCCCGGGCGCTTGAACCCGACCGACACGATGCTGGCCTCGAAGATCACCACCGCGAAACCGAGCAGGATCGCGGTCAGCAGGAACAGCAGCGGCAGCAGCACCGTCTGCCACAGCGGATGCACCTGGTAGCCGAACACCACCAGCAGCGATCCCAGCGACGACTGGTGCATGGACGGAAGCAGCACGCCGAGCGCGATGAAGAAGAACAGCACCTTGTTGAGCTTGCGCTTGACGTCCTTGAGGCCGAGCTTTTCGAGGAACACCGGCGAGAACTCGATCCACATGACGAAGATGTAGGCCGTGATGCACACGCCGACCTCGAACATCACCGAGTTGATCTGCGCGTAGCCCGGCCAGAACAGGTGCCACACGTTCCAGTAGCGGCCGAGGTCGAAGATCACCGAGGCGCCGGCCAGGGTGTAGCCGAACAGGCTCGCCAGCAGCGCCGGCCGCACCAGCGGGTGGTACTCGCCGCGGTTAAAGATGTACACCAGCAGCGCCATCGCGTAGCCGCCGCAGGCGAGCGCCGAGCCGACCATCACGTCGTAGGCGATCCAGATGCCCCAGGGGAAGCCGTCACTGATGTTGGTGACCGCGCCCAATCCGAAAAAGAAACGGATCAGCAGGATCACGCCCGCGATCGCCGTCAGCCCGGCCAGCACGACGGTGACCGGGGTCACCAGCCGGCCGCCGAGCGGCGCTACTGCATGTTGTGCATTCGCCATGAACGCCTCCTATTTCCTGCCACGACCGGAACTGTCGTCGTCATCGTCTTCATGCTTCGTGTTGCGCTTCGCGACTACGCTCAACACGCCGAGCACCACCGCCGGCAGCGCCAGGTATTTGTACAGCGTGTGCTGCACGCCCTCGGAGATGCTGGCGTACGAGCGTTCCGGCAACGGGCGGTGACCGAGCTTGTCGAACGGCACCGCGGCGAGCTTGATCATCTGCGTTCCGCCGAGCTCCTTCTCGCCGTAGACCTGCTGCACGTACTTCCCGGCCACGCCCTGGTAACTCCAGTCGGGCCCGCCGAGCCGGCCACGCGGAAAGCTGGTCTTCTCGCCCGGCTTGAGCGCCAGCCGGCGGTGCGCCTCGACGCCGAGATCGGTGACCTTGCCATAGAGCGTGGCGCCGGTCGGACACACTTCGGCGCAGGCCGCGTAATGGCCGTCGGGAATGCGGTGCCGGCACAATTCGCACTTGGCGATCTTCGGCAGCGCCTTGTCGTACTGGAAGCGCGGCACCCCGAACGGGCAGGCGGCGACGCAGTAGCGGCAGCCGATGCAGGCGTCCGGGTCGTAGGCCACGATGCCGTTCACCGGGTCCTTGATCATCGCCGACACCGGACAGGCCGAGACGCAGGAGGGATCGACGCAGTGCAGGCACGACTGCTTCATGAAGGCATAGCCGTCAACCTCCTCGTCCTTGCGGTTGGCCTTGCCCGAGTTGTAAACCTTGATGATGTTGAAAGTGGAACCCGAGATGTCGAGCGGCGCGTCCCACATCGGAAACTCCTCGCTGATCGGATCGGGCGGGAGGTTGTTGACGCGCTTGCACGCGGCCACGCAGGCCTTGCAGCCGATGCACAGCGTGCTGTCGAACAGCAGGCCGAGCGCTTCCGGCGGCATGGTCTTGTTCGGCCGCGCCTCCGCCGCGGTGCCCGCCGTCAGCAGCGCACCGCCGGCGACGGTCCCTTTCAGGAAATTCCGCCGCGAGAGGTTCATGGCTCATCCCTCGACTTGCCGCTCTTACCGCCCTTGCCCTGATCGTCGTTGTCCTTGCCGAGCTTCTTGGACATCACGACCACGGCACCGGCGGCGGCGCCGGCGATGCCGGCCAGCAGCGCCGCGCCGCCGAGGCTGATCGCACCCTGGCCTTCGACGATGCGCGGATAGAACAGCGGCGGCTCGACGCTCTTGAGCGTCGCCAGCTGGTGGATCGGTTTGGTGAAACCGACGCCCTTCTCGGTGCAGCCGATGCAGGGATGCCCGCAACCCACCGGCCACGACACTTCACCGAGATCGTTGAAGCCGATGGTCGGACAGTTGGCGTAGGTCTCCGGGCCCTTGCAACCGAGCTTGTACAGGCAGAAGCCCTTGCGATGGCCCTCATCGCCGAACTCGATGGCGAAACGGCCGGCGTCGAAATGCGCGCGCCGCTCGCAGCTTTCATGAATCAGGCGCGAATAGGCGAACAGCGGCCGGCCGAGCTGATCGACTGCCGGCAGCGATTTGAAGGTGAGGAAGTGCACCACCGTCGCCAGGAAATTGTACGGATTCGGCGGGCAACCGGGGATCGTGACCACGGTCTTGCCAAGAATTTCGGCGACACTGCTGGCGCCGGTCGGGTTCGGATCGGTCGCCGGCATGCCGCCCCAGGACGCGCAGCTGCCGATCGCGATTACCGCGGCGGCATCGGCCGCGCATTCCTTGAGCATGTCGACCGCTGTCTGGCCGCCGATCTTGCAGTAGATACCCTTTTCCTTGACCGGGATCGCGCCTTCGACCACCAGCACGTACTTGCCCTTGTGCGCCTTCATCGCCGCCTTGCGCGCCGCCTCCGCCTGGTGGCCGGCGGCCGCGAACAGGGTCTCGTGGTAGTCGAGCGAAATGACATCGAGAATCAGTTTATCGATGGTCGGGTGCTCGGCACGCAGCAGCGATTCGCTGCAGCCGGTGCATTCCTGGAATTGCAGCCAGATCACCGACGGTCGCTGGGCGCTTTCCATCGCCTTGGCGATCGCGGCCTCGGCCGAGGCCGGCAGACCGAGCGTGGCCGCCGTGGCGGTGCAGAATTTCAGAAATTCGCGTCGCGAAATACCGAGACGTCCGGCGACTCCGGTATCCGTCGCGGTTTCGAGATCGAAAATGGTTTCGTTCATGGCGTTGTCCCCAAGTCGATAGAACTCATGTCAACAGTATCCATGCGCCACCGGCGCCGAGTGCCAAACCTGTCACGCGCGCCAGCCACGGTCGCCGCGCTGCCCAGTAACGGCCGGCGACGATGCCGGCGGCATGCAGCAGGCCGGTGGCCAGCAGGAAGCCGGTGACATAGAGCCACGGCGCCAGCGCCTGCGGTATTTCGGTTCCGTGGGCGTGGCCGTGAAACACGGCGAACAGGGCCGCCACCGCCACTCCCGCGAACAACGGCAGGCGAACCGCCGCCGCGACCAGCAACCCGAGCACCAGCAGCGAGGCAGCAATGCCGGCCTCGACGCCTGGGAGTGCGACGCCGGCAAACGCCAGCACGGCACCGAACGCCATCACCGACATGAATACCAGCGGCACGCTCCACACCGGGCGCCAGCCCGACTGCGCCGCCCACACACCGACCGCGACCATGGCCGCGAGGTGATCGAGCCCGAGAAACGGATGACTGAAACCGGCGCCGAAGCCGGCGCCGGCCGCACCGTGGGTATGGGCGAGCGCGCTCGGCGCCGCGATCGCCAACACCAGACCAGTTGCTGCCATCAAAACGCGTTCACATCGCATGGTTATCTCCTGCGTGAAGACGTGGAAAAGGGGTTCACTGAAACGAAAGCGTAATCGCGCCCACAAGGTATCGGCGCGGGATTCCGGGCACTGCCTGCAACTCTCACCATGGGCATCGGACCCTGATCAGATGTTTATCGACGCGTGCATTGTTTAGAATATTCGGATGTAATACTTTGACATTCGTCAACGGTTCAGGCCCTCTGCCATTCTTTGACATTCGTCAATATTTGCATGACCTGCTTCGTTACGATGTGCGATGTATTCTTAAGATAAGAATCAGGAAATCGACGATTTCGCTGTCCATCGCGAAGGGAGAAGTAAATGATCTGTCGTGGCCCGGTTTCTCTCGTCGCACGCAGTAAGCATCACGCCAGACCATGTGTCGGCAAGATTTTCTGTTATGTACCGGGAGTAATCGGCCATGCATGAACTGTCGGTTTGCCAAGCCATGCTGACACAGGTCACCAACCTCGCGCGCGAGCAGCGCGCGAACACGGTTCACAAGATCGTGCTCCGGGTTGGACCGCTCGCGGGCGTTGAACCCGGACTGCTCTTACAGGCCTTTCCGCTCGCCAGCGCCGGAACACTGGCGGAAACGGCCGAGCTGGTGATCGAGGAACTGCCGCTGCGCGTGCGTTGCGAGACTTGCGGCGCCGAGTCCGTGGCACTGCCGAACCGGCTCGTGTGCGGCGCCTGCGGCGACTGGCACACACGCCTGGTGAGCGGCGATGAGATGCTGCTCGCTTCCGTCGAACTCTCCCGAGAGGAGGAGGATGCATGTGTGAAACCTGCGGCTGCAATGTAACGCCGGGCAATGCGCACCTCGCGCAGACACCTGACGCGCACGGGCGCACCGCGGTGACGGTACTGAAAGATCTGTTGTCAGCAAACGACCGCGAAGCCGCCCACAACCGCGCGCACTTCGATGCCCACAGGGTGCTGGCGCTCAATCTCATGTCCTCGCCGGGTTCCGGCAAAACTCTGCTGCTGGAAGCCACCATCGAGGCGCTCAAGGACGAATTCCGCATCGGCGTCATCGAAGGCGACCTCGAAACCGAAAATGACGCCGAGCGCATCCGCGCCAAGGGCGTGCCGGCGGTGCAGATCACCACCGGTTCCGCCTGCCACCTGGACGCGCACATGGTGCATGGCGCGCTGCATCACATGGATCTCGCGGACCTCGACATTCTTTTCATCGAGAACGTCGGCAACCTGGTCTGCCCCGCCAGCTTCGACCTCGGTCAGCATCGCAATATCACCCTGCTCTCGGTCACCGAGGGCGACGACAAGCCGGCGAAATATCCCGTGATGTTCCGCGCCGCCGACCTGGTCCTGCTCACCAAGACCGATCTGCTGCCGGTCATGGACGACTTCGATCCCGCGCGCGCCGAGCATTGCCTGCGTCAACTCGCCAACCCGGCCCCGGCCCTGCACCTGTCGGCGAAGAAAAAACTTGGTCTCGGAGCCTGGTTCGACTGGTTGCGGCAGGAAGTCGCGCAGCAACGCGAGCGCGCGAGCCAGGGGGAAACCTCGCGCCCGGCGATTCAACCCGACGGCGCCCGCCTGCACACGGAAATGGGGCACGCGCCCGCTCCCGGCCGCTACCTGTACCGGAGCAGCTGACGCGCGCCCCGCTTGTTCCAGTTGTCATCCATGAGGAGGATAATATGATCACCATGTCCTCTCGCCTGTCCCCCCATCGCGCCTCCCTGGTTTCTGCCGGCCTGATCTGGATCATGCTGAACGGCCTCGGCAGCGCCTTGGCGCTCGAATCCGGTCCGGTCGCCCCGCGACTGACGCCGAAACTCCAGAAACTCTTTGCGGAGGAAATGATCGCGGTGCAGGCGGCGAGCCAGCAGATTCTCGCCGGTCTGGCGGCGGGCGATCACGCCTCGGTGGCGAAACAGGCCCAGGCGATCCATGACAGCTTCATCCTGGATAAAAAACTCACGGCGCAGGACCGCCGGGATCTGGAGACCGCCCTGCCGCCGGCGTTTCTCGAGCTTGATGGCACATTCCATCGGCTGGCGGCGAAGCTGGCTGACGCGGCGCGCCACAAAGACAGGGATCTGCAGACTTATTACTTTGGCCGAATGGTGGAGTCCTGCCAGACCTGCCACAGCCAATATGCGACGGACAAATTTCCTGCCTACGGCGGAAAGGCGCCCGCCGCGCATATGCATTGAACAACACAGTCCATGACCGAGCGTAATTATTCCCGCACCGATCCCGATTCAGGAGCAGCGCGGCAGGCCCTGCGCCTGACGGTCAGCGGGCGCGTGCAGGGCGTGGGCTTCCGTCCCTTTGTCTATCGCCTCGCGCATCAGTTCGGTCTGCACGGCTGGGTGCGCAACGAGGCCGGCACGGTCGAGATATGGGTGGAGGGCGAGGCATCGGCGCTCGAGGCGTTCGAACAGGCCTTGCTGGAACAGGCGCCGCCGCTGGCGCGGCCGAAATTGGCGACACGCTCTCCCGCGGAACCGCAAGCCTTCGCGACCTTCGAAATTCTTCCCAGCCGCGCCGATGCCCCGGCGCGCATCCACGTGCCGCCGGATTATTTCGCCTGCGACGACTGCCTGCGCGAACTGCGCGACCCGGACAATCGCCGTTACCGTCACCCCTTCATCAACTGTACCCAGTGCGGTCCGCGCTACACGCTCATCGCCAAGCTGCCCTACGACCGGCCCAACACCGGCATGGCGGCGTTCGCCATGTGCCCGGAATGCCGGCGCGAATACGAAAACCCGCTCGACCGCCGGTTTCACGCCGAACCGGTCGCCTGTCCGGCCTGCGGCCCGCGCCTGCAGTTCGTCGCGCCCGGCATTGCCACGGATCGCGACAACGCCGCCGCGCTGACGCAGGCGGTCGCGGCGTTGCGCGCCGGCAAGATCGTCGCGGTCAAGGGTATCGGTGGCTACCACCTGATATGCGACGCGCGCAACGACATCGCCATCGCGCGCCTGCGCGCGAAAAAACCGCGCCCGCACAAACCGCTGGCCGTGATGGTTCCGGCGCGCGGCGCGGACGGGCTGGAGGCGGTACGAGAGCTGGCGGAACTGACGCCGGAGCACGAACAATGGCTGCGCGATCCCGTGCGTCCCATCGTGCTGGTGCCCAAAAAGCCGCATGCCCCGCTGTCGCCGCGCATCGCGCCGGGGCTGCACGAGGTCGGCGTCATGCTGCCCTACAGCCCGCTGCATCACCTGTTGCTGGACGACTTCGGCGGGCCGCTGGTCGCGACCTCGGGCAACGTCAGCGGCGAACCGGTGCTGACGGATAATGATGACGTCACTCAGCGCTTGGCGCATGTCGCCGAGGCCTTCCTGCATCACGACCGCCCGATCCAGCGTCCGGCGGACGACCCGGTGTATCGCGTCATTGCCGGCTTCGCCCGCCCGCTGCGTCACGGGCGCGGCAGCGCGCCGCTGGAACTGACACTGCCGTTCAAGCTCAGCAAGCCGGTGCTGGCCGTCGGCGGGCACATGAAGAACACCGTGGCGCTCGCCTGGGACGATCGCATCGTGGTTTCGCCGCACATCGGCGATCTCGACGCGCCGCGCAGCCTGACTGTGTTCGAACAGGTCATCACCGATCTGCAAAAGCTATACGGCGTGCGCGCCGAGTCCATCGTGAGCGACGCGCATCCGGTGTACGTCAGCTCGCGCTGGGCGCGTCGCGCCGGCCTGCCGGTCACGCCGGTGTTGCATCATTACGCGCACGCCGCGGCGCTGGCCGGCGAGCATCCGGACGTGGCGAACTGGCTGGTGTTCGCGTGGGACGGCGTCGGCTACGGCGCCGACGGCACGCTCTGGGGCGGCGAGACACTGCTGGGCGCGCCCGGCCGCTGGCAGCGCGCCGGCAGCCTGCGGCCGTTCTACCTGCCCGGCGGCGAGAAGGCCGGACGCGAGCCATGGCGCTCGGCGCTGTCGCTGTGCTGGGAGGCCGGCGTGGAATGGAAACAGTGTCCCGAGGACCCGATGCTGGCGCATCATGCCTGGCGGCGACGCCTGAATTGCCCGCAAACCACCTCGGCCGGCCGGTTGTTCGACGCCGCGGCGGCGCTGACCGGGCTGCATTACCGCTCGAGTTATGAAGGTCAGGGGCCGATGCTGCTGGAGGCCGCCTGCACCGAGGACAGCGCGCACGCCATCCCGTTGCCGCTGGCGCGCAACCGCCAGGGCCTGTGGGAAACCGACTGGGCGCCGCTGCTGCCATTCCTGATGAACCAGAAACTCACCGTCACCGAGCGCGCCGACGGCTTCCACGCCAGCCTGGTGCGGGCAATGGTGGCGCAGGCCAACGCATTGCGCGAGGAACACGGCGAACTGGCGGTGGGCCTCGGCGGCGGCGTGTTCCAGAACCGTGTGCTGACGGAACGCGCCTTCGCGGCATTGCGCGAGAACGGTTTTGACGTGCGCCTCATGCACCAGGTGCCGTGCAACGACGCCGGCATCAGTTACGGCCAGATCGTCGAATACCAGTCTCGGGTTTAGGGTTTAAAGTACTGAGTTCAGGGCACAGAGTTGCCGGTCTCTGACTTTGTACCTTGCACTCTGCACTTTCATCCCTGTGACTGCCCTCGTGGGTTCGGCGGCGTGCCACCGTCGGCCAGCGCGAGCAGGGTGATACGCTCCTCGTGCGTGATCTGCAGCAATGCCGCCGTGGCATCCGCGGTGAGCGGACGGCTGAGATAAAATCCCTGCACTCCCACCGGCCCGGCCTTGCGCAAAAACTCCAGTTGCGCCATGTTCTCCACGCCTTCCGCGATCACGTACAGCTTGAGACTCTGACACATGGCGATGATGGCCATGACGATGGCCACGTTATCCCTGTCAGCCGGGACCTCACGCATGAAACCTTGATCAATCTTGAGCGTGGAGATGGGGAAACGCTTGAGATAGCCCATGGAAGAATAACCGGTCCCGAAATCGTCGATGGACAATTTCACGCCGGCGGCCTCGAGCCGTTCCAGCGTCGTGGAGGCCGTTCCGGAACTTTCCATCAGGACGCCCTCGGTCAGTTCGAGAGTCAACAGTTCGGGCGCCAGCCCGGTTTGACGCAGTATCTCCAGTATGCGATCTACCAGTTGGCTGTCATGGAACTGCCGGCTTGAGATATTGACCGAAACCGTGAGCCCGGGAACGAGCGCCTGCCAGGCCTGCGCCTGGGCGCAGGCCTGGCGCAACACCCACTCGCCGATCGACACAATCTGCCCGGACTCTTCCGCCACCGGGATGAATTCCGTGGGGTTGACGATGCCGACGTCGGGTCGGTGCCAGCGCAGCAGGGCCTCGACGCCGAACAGGCGTTTGCTGGCCAGATCGAATTGCGGTTGGTAGTAAACCTCGAATTCCTCCCGCTCCAGGGCATGTCGCAGACTGGTTTCGAGCGTCAGGCGATTGAGCGCCCGGCCGTTCATTTCCGGCAGGAAGAACTGGTAGGTGTTCTTGCCCCGTTCCTTGGCGAAATACATGGCGGTATCGGCGTTGCGCAACAATGCATGCATCTCCGTGGCATCCTCCGGGAACAGGCTGATGCCGATACTCGCGCTGATATAGATTTCGTGGCCCTCCAGCCGCAGGCTGTGCGCGAAGGCGCCGATGATCTTCTCGGCCACAATGGCCGCCTGTTCGCGATCGGTCATATCCTCGACGATCACGGCAAATTCATCGCCGCCGATGCGGCAGATGATATCGCCGGTGCGCAGATGCTCGCGCAGGCGTTTCGCCACGCCCTGCAACAGGACATCCCCGATATCGTGCCCCAGCGTGTCATTGATGATCTTGAAATTGTCGAGATCGAGGAACATCAGCCCGGCGCGCTGACCGGTTCTTTGCGCACGCGCGAGCACCAGCTTCAGCTGTTCGTTGAAGAAATGGCGATTCGGCAGCTGCGTAATGGTGTCGTAGTAGGCCAGCTGGTCGAGCCGCTGTTCGGCGCGTTTGCGCTCGCCCAGTTCCTGCATCAGGTCCGCCTGATGGCGCTCGATCTGGCCGAGCATGGCGTTGAATCCTTCGGCCAGTGCACCGACTTCGTCACGCGTTTCCACCCGTGCCCGGGAAGAGTAATCCTTCCGCTCCGAGATCTGGCGCATGAGGTCAACCAGCCGGGCGAGCGGACCGCTGATGCCACGGTGCAACAGCGAGATCAGGAGGAATGCCGCCAGCATCGCGCCGGCCGCCGTCAGCACGATGGCACCGACATACCACATGATACGCACGTAAAGTCTTTCGAGATCCGAGCGCAAATAGACGGTGCCCACAATTTCGCCATTCAGCTCGATCTCGTGAGCGAGCTCGAGATGTTGCGAGCTGAAGCGATGACCCGTTACCGGGCGATCCGGCACTTCGGTCCGCGCCTGGTCCTTGCGCCGGTAAAGGGCAAGCGTTTTGCCGTCAGCCGTATAAAGTGCCGCTTGTTCAATGGAGGGCGAGGCCGCCAGGGCGCCCAGGATCTCCTGGGCCCCGGAACGGTCCCGAAACACCAGCGCGGCGGTGCTGTTTTCCGCGATCATGGCCGTCTGCACGCGCACGTCATCGAGCAGCGCGCGCTGATAGGAATAATACTCGTTGACGAGGAGCAGGATCGTCACCAGCAGCAACGCCACACCGGTCGATGACATGCTGATCAGCACCAGCTTGCGCTTGATGGGCATATCGCGGAAAAGTTGTCGCCAGTATTTCATCCCGTGCATCCGTCAGTACAGGGCGTGCGCCAATCGCAGCAGCTTGGAACTGATGCCCAGCCCGGCGCCCTCAACCGCCGAGGTGTTGATCTCAAACGTGACTCGTTGCTCGACCAGCATGAGATTGATCATGGCCCCGGCGCGGCCCGCGCCCTCGGAATCGGTGACGGTGAGCACGGGGGCGCCCCTTACCGCCTCGAGAATTTTTCCAAGCTGGTGCATTTCGGAATCGGCAATGAAAAGCATGTGACAGCCACGCAACTCCGACAGGGAAGCCGGACGGTGGATTCTGATGGAGGCGTTCTTCACCGGCTTGCCCTCGATATGGTGCACAGCCTCACCGAACCGGTCCTTGCCGAGCAGGCACAGTGTCAGCGCTCCCTCCGGCTTTCCCGGCCATTCGGTGAAAAGCGCGAAGTTGTAGAGAAACGCCGCCTTGAGCTCGAACTCCGGCACCGACTCCACGGCCAGCGCCACCGCTGAACTCGCGAGAAACAGGATTCCTGCAATCAGGTTCCGCCACGATGTCACCTTCACCGGCATGGGATCAGTACCGGTAATTGAGTTTCATGCGCCAGCCGCGTCCGTCCTGCGGGATAACATCCTGTAAATGTTCCTCGCCACCCGGATCGGCGCAGGTCCTGTCCAGCAGGTTGTACAGCGAGGCCGATATTTCGAGCCCCTTGGCCAATTGTCCGCTGGTGAGTGTCAGGTTCGTCAGCGCATAGGGCGAGGTTTCGCCTCCAGACAGCGTCCGGCGCCGATCCGTGTATTGCCACTCGAGTCCGCCACGCCAGGCGGTGGCGGGCAGCGGCGCCGTCAGGTTGAGTTTGGCCAGGTGGCGCGGTGAGTTCGTCAGCACCATGCCGGAGATGGCGTCCTCGGCGCGTTGCAGGGCATAACTCGCGCGCCAGCGCAATCCACTGCCCCGCGCCTGCTCTGCTTCCAGTTCGATGCCCCGGGCCTCGACCTTGTCGAGGTTCTGGTAAACGAGCGTGCCATCGGAGGGGTCCGTGGTCAGCGTGATCAGGTCGTCGATCCTGTAGTCGTACGCCGACAGCGTGAGGCGCGAGTTCGAATCGAGATGGTGTTCGAGCACGAGCTCATACGTAGCGATCTCCTCCGGACGAAGATCCGGATTCAGCTTGTACTGGCCGGGGTTGGCCAGGTAGTAACGCTCGAAAGTATTCGGCGCGCGAAAGGCGGTGCCGTAGATGGCCTTGAGCGTGGTCGGCTCGGTCATGCGGTAAACCAGCGCCAGGCGCGGATTGTTCTGTCCGGAAACGCCGGTTTGCCTGTCATGCCGCAGGCCGGCGTTCAGCAGCAGGTTTTCGCGCAAGCTGATCTCATCCTCGACATACACGCCGGCGCGACTGCCGTGGCGGCGGTCGTCGAGATAGGCGGCCGCGGGATCAACGTCGAAATTGGACTGTTCCTGGCGGGTGTCGCGCTGGTACTCCGCTCCCAGCACCAGCTTGTGACCGCTCCAGGCGTGGCTCATGAATTTGAATTCCGTTCCCCACCACTGACCGACGGTTTCGTCGCGGTTCAGCGTCACCGGCGGATAGTCATAGACGTAGTCGCCGCGGTATTCGTAGCGACCGTAAAACAGGCGCGCCAGCAGGTTTAGTCCGGAGACAAGGTCATCCTCGAACTGGAGATTCGCAAAGGTTTGCATGTCCACGGTGTGGCTGCGTGGATCGTTGAATACCTGATCATACGATGCCGTGGGAATGCCCTTGGTGCGTTCGGCATGGCCTCCCGTGAACAGAAATGCACCCGAGGAAATTTTGGTGAACAGGCTTTGATGACGGTCGTGGTCCAGATTCACCGCCACACCATTATTTTGCGCCGGCGTGTCAAACTCCGGATAAAACAGGTTCTCGCCGTCGCTGTCGAAATTGGTCGCCGACAACAGGTAAGACAAACCGTCGGGGTTGCTGCGTCCGTAAGTAACGCGCCCCTTGCGCGTGCCCGCGTTACCGGTTTCCGCGGACAGTTCCAGGCCTTGTACATCCTTGCCGCCACGGGTGATCACGTTGATCACACCAAAGAAGGCGTTATTGCCGTAGATGGCCGAGCCCGGACCGGGCACGAATTCGACACGTTCGATCAGATCCACGTCCACCGGAAATCCGGTGTCGACGAGCGCGCCGTCATAAACGTTGTCGTTGATGCGGTAACCATCCACCAGCATCAGGATGCGCGAGTTGTAGTCACCCGGGCGTCCGAAGCCGCGCGCGCCGAGATACATGTAATTGCGATCGTTGGTCACGTACAGCCCGCGAATGCTGCGCAGGATGTCCGCCAGCGTGCGATAACCGTAGGCCTTGATGTCCGCCGCGGTGATGATCGTCACCGCCGATGGCGCCTCGCTGATTTTCTGCGGGAATTTGGAGGCGCTGTAGACCTCGAGCGTCAGCAGCTGTTCGATCGGCAGCGTCGTCAGGTCGCGCGTGGCAGCGATGGCACTTCCCATGACGAGACCCATGGCCGTTGCCACGATACACCGTGCGTAACGCCGGGGGCTGATACCGCGCGGCTTCAAAGCAGAGGTGAACGGATTGGCACACATAAAACACACCCCCAATACTTCTTCAGGCGATTTCCCCGTATACCATGGGCCAGCGCCTGATCTCTTGAGTAAGAGCAAAAGCAAGATACATGCCTGAAAATCAGCATAATTTTGACGCTCATCAAAAAGATACTCATCCCATTCAGCGGGTTACAATGGGCAAGACCCGGTAAATGCGTCAACATTGCCTGCCTGCCACGGCCTCGCTCCAAAAACCGTCATTCGCCGTCGGCGTTGCGCGCATGCCGCACGGCGATTAGAGTCCAAAATCATCCGCCATGAACACAGAATCCAACAAACCCCGGTTTCCGCACATTTCACTGGCGCACGGCAACGGCGGGCGCCTGATGCGCGAGTTGATCGAACAGGTCTTTGCGCGCCATCTGTCCAACCCGTTGCTGGACGTGCAGGCCGACGCCGTGCCGCTGCCCACGCCGGACGGTGAGATCATGTTCACCACCGACGGTTTCACGGTGCAGCCGCTGGAATTTCCCGGCGGCGATATCGGCTCGCTGGCGGTGCACGGCACGGTCAACGATCTCGCGGTCGCGGGCGCGACGCCGCTGTATCTCTCACTCAATGCCTTCATCGAGGAAGGCCTGGAAACGGCGCTGCTCGATCGCGTCATCGAAAGCCTCGGGCGCGCCGCCGTGGCGGCCGGCGTGCGCGTCGCCGCCGGCGACACCAAGGTGCTGCCGCGCGGCGAAGGCGGCGGGCTTTATCTCGCCACCACCGGCGTCGGCGTGCGTCGCAAGGGTCTGCGTCTCGATATGCAGCAGATACGCGACGGCGACGCCATTCTCGTCAGCGGGCCGGTGGGCGACCACGGCATCGCAGTGATGCTGGCGCGCGAGCAATTCGGCATGCGCGGCGACCTGCAATCCGACTCGGCCTGTGTGCTGCCCCTGACGCAGGCGCTGCTGCCCCTCGAAGGGCTGCGCTTCATGCGCGATCCCACGCGTGGCGGGCTGGCCATGATCGCGCACGAAATCCGCCGCGCCACCGGCATGGGCATCTACATGGATGAGGGGGCGATCCCGGTGCGCGAGGCGGTGGAATCGGTGTGCGAATTGCTCGGCTACGACCCGCTGTATCTCGCCTGCGAAGGCCGGGTGGTGGCGGTGGTCGCGCCCGATCAGGCCCCGGCGGCGCTGGCCGCCTGGCGCGCCCTGCCGCAGGGACAGGACGCCGCCGTGATCGGCCGGATCGATAAAAGCAGGCGTTTTGTGGTGATGCAGACCGCGCTCGGCGGCGAGCGCATGCTGGACGAACTGGAGGATGATCCGCTGCCGCGGATCTGCTGACGCGCCGACGTGGCGGCGCGTCAGGGAACTGGCTAGAAATTGCCGAGCGTGATCTTGAGCTGGAAGAACAGGATCGGCACCATCTTGGGGTCGACCTTGGGAATGAAGGTCATGTTGAGCGCGACCCGCGACGTGCCCAGCGACACCGCCGGCAGTACACCCGGGAACAGATCGCCATCCTTGAAACCCTTGCGCTTCATGAGGAAGACGATGCCGCCGGCATCGAAATGCATCGGCGTATTGCCCCACTCGAAGCTGGTGCGGTGCAAAAACCCGCCACCGAAATAATATGACGTGTTTTTATTCGAATCCTTGAATTCCGAAGCCGTGAGGAAGGGCACCCACTTTTCGTCGCCCGCGGGCATGTCGTACTGGAAACCCACGCCCCAGTTGCTCTCGTTGTAGTGAACGCCGGGCTGGGTATCGAGGTGAATCGCCTTGCCGTTCAGCAACGCGCTGAACTCACCGGCGTTCGCGGAAATCCCGAAGCACCCGAAACCCATCATGAACATCGCGATGATCGTGGTCCGTACACAGCGTCCAGCAGTCAGTCTGTTTTCCATTGCCATTACCCCCCAATCTTGGCCGGGCAAGGATTCCGGAACGGGTGGGCGACGACACGGATGGGCGTGAGGCGGGGTTACGGAAGACGGCAGCCGCGTGGGCGGAACAGCGCTGTGGCTCTGCCTGCTTCCTTGCCTGGAATGTTGAGTTCCGGCAAACCCGCTGTCATAGGGCCCATGCCCCTTAGACCGGTATCTTTGCGTCCACGGCCTTTCGGCCGGGGTAGCCATTTACAGAACTTGCAACCCATGACAGCGTCCTTCCCTGTCATGCCCTAGATATAAAGCAACTAGCGTGCCAGCCGGGCGCGGGTGGAAACCCCGTGTATTTCCGGGAGGTTTTGCAATATTGCAGGCGGGACGAACAACCTGGATGTTGTCGAAGTGACGTTTCAGGGGAACTGGCCCGCGGGACGAAGGGGCGGTTGAAGGCGTTTCGGCAAGGCTCGCCGACAGACTGGAATTCAGTGCTTGGAGGCAAGCCTCGGATCCGTTACCGGGGATGTCACCGTTTCCGGCAAACCCGCCGGCGTGGAATAGAAACTGACGCCGTTGCGCCCGCCCTGCTTGACCCGGTACATGGCGGCGTCGGCCAGCCGCAGCAGGGCCCGGGGGTCGTGGCCGTCGTCGGGATAAGTGCTGACACCGATGCTGGCCCCGACATGATGCGCGCCGCGTCGGGTCATGACCGGCTGCGACAACAGGTGCAGCAGCTTGCGCGCCACGATATGCCCGGTCTCGAGGCCGTCGAGATCGGCCAGCAGCACGCTGAATTCGTCGCCGCCGATGCGGGCCACGGTATCGGTCTCGCGTACCGCCTGCTTCATGCGCGCGGCGATGGTCTTCAGCAGTTCGTCGCCGATGGCGTGACCGTAGGTGTCGTTGACGGGTTTGAAGTTGTCGAGGTCGATATACAGCACCGCCAGCCGCAGGCCGCGGCGGCGCGCACGCGCTATCGCATCATGACAGGACCGCTCGAACTCGGTGCGGTTCGGCAGGCCCGTCAGCGGATCGTGGGTAGCGAGGAATTTGAGACGCTCCTCGTTTTCCTTGTGCGTCGAGATGTCGTTGAAAACCCCGACATAGTGATCGATCTCGCCGCCGCGCTGGTCGTACACCGCGCTCAGGCTCAGGCGCATCGGATACACCTCGCCGTTTTTGCGCACGTTCCAGACTTCGCCCTCCCAGCGGCCTGCGGAGCGCACGTCCTCCCACACGGCGTAAATCGTCGGGCCGGGAATTTTCACCGACTGCGGCCGCGCAAACAGCCGGCCGACCACCTCCCCGGCCTCGTAACCCGTGATGGCGGCGAAGGCGTGATTGACCGTCACGATGCGCCGCTTGTTGTCCAGGATCATGATGCCGTCCGCGGTGTGCGCGAACGCGTCGGCCAGCAGGCGGTAGTTGTCCTCGGTCCGGCGCGCCTGCGCCAGGAGGCGCGAGGACAGGTAAACGCCGAGCACGATCAGGAGCGAGATGGTCGCGGACACGGTCCACGCCAGCGTGGACTTGAGCCAGCGCACCGCCTCGCCGAGCGTGGTGGTAAAGGCATCTTCCAGCGGCTTCACACCGGCATCGACGGCACGCACCTGATCGAAGATTGCCCCAATCCGCTTCGGGGAATTTCTGCCGGACAAAACTTCAGCGCGCAAATCGCGGCCCAGATGCTGGAGCTGGGCGATATAGCTGTCGCCCTCCTCCCATATCGACACCGCGCGCCGGAACCAGGAATACTCCGCGCAGCAGCGATACAGGCGGATCATGCCGGGGATGTCATCGGGGTGGTTGTCCCCTCCCAGCAACCCGGAATAGGCCTTGGTGTAATCGAAGTCCGGCTTGTCCATCTCGAGCCGCGCACGCTGGTCGCTCAGCGGGATCGCCAGCGCCTGCAGGTAACGTTCGTGATGCCTGGGATCGCGTGTCTGGGCGTACAGCGTAAGCGAGTACACCGCGTCGCGCTGCGCCTTCGACCATAAGCCTTCACCGGCCACATAGGCACGCGCAGCCGACAGTACCTCCATCGCGCCCAGTGCCAGCAGCAGCGAGATAATAATGATGCCCAGAGAGAGGCTGAAGACGGGCACGAAGCGTCGCACGAAACTGGCACGCCCGGAAATGTTCAATACATCCTGCATTACGATCCCTCGCCTGACTGATCCAGTCACCGGCACAAACCCCGCCTGATCCATCAGGCGCCGGTGATTTTCAGACTTCTGAATTAATTTTAGGTCGGGAATTCGGGACCGACAGGAATAAACTGACACACGGTTATTGGGGAATTATCAGCGGCAGGAATTGCGCAAAATTTATGCAACAAAATAGTGGCTATGCCAGAACTCTTGTCGTTTTTGGCAACAACCATTTGCCAAAACGCATCAGGACGACTTCGCGATCGCGATTACAAACACAATCCATGCGGCTATAAACGCCAAACCACCGAAGGGCGTGACCATCCCCAGCCAGCGCCACCCGCTCACGCTCAGCACGTACAGACTGCCGGAAAAAAGAATAATGCCGGCCAGCATCAGCCACCCGGACCACTTGAGCCAGACCGAATCCGCGATCTGCGACGCCACCAGCCCGACGGCCAATAACCCGAGCGCGTGAAACAGGTGGTAATGCACCGCGGTCTGGTACACCGCCAGCATGTCCGCCGTAAGTTTCGCCTTCAACCCATGCGCCCCGAACGCACCGAGCATGACCACCAGCGCGGCATTGATGCCGCCGAGGATGAGGAAGAGTCTTGGGGTTGGGGGCAATTGGAGTCTCGATTTAGATTAATCTGTTGTTGTGTCGCGCCGGTCACAGAACTTTCAGGAAACGTTGTGGCACTTCACGACGTCGGTTGGAGAAACTTGTTATGCCTTTCAGTTGAAAGTTCACAAAAAATAGTTAATGTTTTAACTTTAAATATTTTATGAATCTTGGCTCAATTGTTTTTAGTGTGTTCTCAAGCCAATCATGTAATTCACGCTGTTTTTGAATATTAACTTTCCTCTCTTCTTCTGTGATATTACTACTCTGGAGTTCTCTAGAATAACTCCTCAATTCGTTTGTTTTTAATCTGATTTCTTCTGCAAGAGTTTTAATATCTTCGTCGAATAAGAAATAAGCGTCCTTTGTCGCTCTTAAGAATCTAGTGCGTTCCTCTTCCTCGTGCGCTGGGTCACCAACTAACATTTCGGATATAAATCGAGTAATTGATTGGTAGATTTCTATTCGTCTGTCAAATAGTTGGTTTTTCAGCTGATTGCGGTTTGTAAACCATTGTTGACTAGCAATGATGACTGCGATAAGCGCAATTATTGATGGCGCAATGGCTGAAAAGTAGTCTATGAACGGTGTTGAGGTTTCAGTACACATAATATTTAGACATAACGTTTTGCTGTGCCGAGTCGGCCACGGAAACAACAGAAAACGTGGCGCGTTATCCCCAACGTCTGCTTGAGAAAATTATTAGCCGGTAATCTCATTATTTTCTCTTGAGCCAAATGTACTGATTTCGAAGAAGTGTGATGTACAAAAGCGACAATAAAAGCTTGAATCCTCGCAAGTTACTTCCGCATTCAAATTCAATGGTATTCCCTGCCATCTCAAATTCGACAATGTTGCTGCGACACCAATCAATTTTTAAATTGAGCCTGTGCTTGCCTGGGGCGACGTCGAATTCGATTTTTTGACCATTCTTTATTTCCGCAATAACCTCGCCATCAAGGACAACCTTATATGCACGAATTCTGTCTGCATATCCTGAGTCCCTTTTGATTCTGATCATTTTCTCTTTCTCTCCAGCTAAGAGGAATATTGGGCTCAGTCCACATTTTACTCACTTTTTGGCACGATTTTGCTAACCACCCCGTATGGCGCGCCCGAGCATCGCAGCCGGCATCGGGGTAGTCGCGCGCCTCGTGTTTGAGCCCAAGCCGCGTTGTGGGCGGCTGGCGAGTTGGGGCGCGCGCCGATGCCGGCGAGAAGCGCAAGGGGGTATTCGCGCCATCCGGGGGCGTGCTTTCTTTGGTTACTTTCTTTGCACGAGCAAAGAAAGTAACCTGCCGTGGGTCAGCCACCCACAAGTAGCTTTTGCGTCGCGCGCGGAGCGCGCGATACCATTAATACTTGGACCCCGGCTTTCGCCGGGGTGACGACAATTTTGGAATGACAGCTTAAAAATAATACCCCCCTCTCACATAAACCGACTTCCCGGTAGAAGCAAACGCCGAACTCCCCGCCACCGGAACACCCCCATACTCCGTCCCACGATCGCCGGAAGGCAGATTCAACCCCGCCATCAGTTGCACATCCTGCTGCCAGTCATATACCCCGCGCAGCTGGAAATACTTGCTGCCGTCGTTCAGGTTCGCAATGAGGTTGGTATACAGATTGAACAACGGCGTCAGCTCGACTTGCAGGCCGAGCGCAGCATAGTCGCGCGCCAAGGTGAACAGTTCGCCACGCGCGATGCGGGCGCTGAGCTCGGCACTGGGCGCCGGATAATTGGCGCGGTCGGTTTCGCCGACGCCGTTGCGGAAATACTCGATATAACCGTAAACGTTCTTGCCGCCCCATATCCACGAATAATCCAGGTTGGTGACGAGCGAGGTGGCGCGGCCGCCGCTATCCAGATCGGTAACGCTCGCATCCAGCCGCCACACCGCCCCGCCGATGCTTTTCACCACACCGGCGCCGGCCAGGTTCTCGCTGAAATGGCGCGCGGCGAGCATATCAACATCGACACCCGCGAAACGCATGCGAAATTTGACGGCGTAGGTACTTTGATCGCTTTCCACATGGCGCGTAGCGGGGTCGCGTCGCGGCAGCAGGATCGCCTGCACATCGTCCCTTTCGCGCACCAGCCATTGACCGTAGAGCATGTCGTCACCGGTCTTGTAATCCTTGTCGATGGCCAGCGGCGGAAACGGATTGACGAAATCGAACGGCTGGAACACCAGCCCATTGCCCCAGCTCACGGCCTGGCGCCCGAAGCGCAGCGTCTGCCCTGTGCTGCCGTGGCCGACGGAAAGCCGGTCGAGCCGGTGCACCACGGCGCGGCGGTCGCGGTCCGTGACCGTATGCGTCAGGTCGAACAGCCGGCGGCGATCATCCGGCAGGCCGCTCAATGTGCCGGTAAAGGGAAATCCCGCCGCGGCGATGGCGCGGCGCGCGGCCAGAGTGTCGCCCTGAAGTGCGAGCAATTCGTAATGTGCCGCGAAATCCCAGGGACCACGGCGGTCCTCGGCCTTGAGGCGCAAATCCAGGGCATGATCGCGCGCCGGGTCGTCGCCGAACACGGCGGAAATGTCATCAGCGCGGTAGTCGGTATGGGTGTACTGATACTTGATATGGCCGCCGAATATTTCATCGTCAGCCAATACCGGCGCGGCGGCGAGCGCGACAAGGCACAACAGCGCCCGCGCGCGAGGAATCATCCGCTTTTGCCGAGGCGCCCGAGCACGCGCTCGACCGCCGAGCCGCGCGCCACGCATTCGCTCGCGCCCGCGGCCTTGGCAGCGCGGAATCCCTCGGCGTCCACATGCGGCCCGAAGGCCAGGATGTCGGTGGCCGGGAACTGCGCGCGCAATATGCGGATATGCCCGGCGGCGTCACGCGCCGTCAGGTCGACGACTATGAGATCGGGCGTCTCGGTGCTGTCACGCTTCAGCAGCTGCGCGCCGGCGGCCTTCCAGCGCGACTCGATGCGCACGCGGCTCATGAGATCGTCCGACCAGAGAAGAATTTTCATGCTAATACCTCGTCGTGCTGCGAAAGATACGTAGCCCGGATGGAGCGCAGCGCAATCCGGGAATCGACAAGCATTTTCCCGGGTTCCGGCCCTTCGGGCCTGCACCCGGGCTACATGATAAACCGGTCATGATTCAATCCCGCCGCATGTCGTCCACGATCCTGCCGTCGCGCAACGTGATCAGCCGCCGCGAGAAGTCCATCACCAGCTTGTCGTGGGTGGAAAAGATGAAGGTCACGTTGTGCTCGGTGTTCATGTGCACCAGCATCTCCATCAGCGCCTGCGCGGTCCGGGAGTCGAGGTTGGCGGTCGGCTCGTCGGCCAGCACCAGCGACGGCTCGGACACGATGGCGCGCGCCACCGCCACGCGCTGCTGCTGCCCGCCCGAAAGCTCGCCCGGACGGCGATCGGCGAGATCGCTCAGACCCACCTCCTTGAGGATTTCCATCGCCTTGTCGCCGCGCTCTTGCGCCGCGACACCCTGCAGCTGCATGACGAACTCGACGTTCTCGCGCGCGGTGAGTACCGGGATCAGGTTATAAGCCTGAAACACGAAGCCGAAGCGCTCCAGCCGCAGGCGCGCGAGCGCGCCCTTGTCGAGCGCGGCGAGCGCGATGCCGTCCACCTCCACCTCGCCGGTCGTGGGCGTGTCGAGTCCGCCGATGAGGTTGAGCAGCGTGCTCTTGCCGGAGCCGGACGGGCCGGACAGGCACAGGAAATCCTTTTTCGGGACTTCGAGGTTGACGTCGGTGAGCGCCTCCACGGCGACCGCGTTCTGCCGGTAGACCTTGCTCAGGTGGCGGCACACGACTGTGTTGTCCATGATTCTCAGGTCCTCGTTATCGCTTCCACCGGCACGTAACGCGACGCGCGCCACGCCGGATAAAGACTGGCCAATACCCCGAGCACGATTACTATTATGTTGGCGGCGGCGACGTCGCCCGCGGCCAACGCCGGGTACATGACCGGGCTCATGCCCACCAGTTCGAGACCTTGCGCGAACATCGAGAGATCGATGCCGCCCTTGAGTCCCGTTACGCTGATCCACGATGTCAGGTTGCCGAGGGCGAGCGCGATCCCCAGCAGGATCAGCGATTCCACCAGCACCTGACCGAGAATGAAGCGCGGCGGCATGCCGAGCGCCTGGAACAGGCCGAACTCGCGCATACGCTCGAACACCGCCATGAGCAGCGTGTTGACCAGCCCGAACGCCATGGCCGTGAACACCACCGCGAACCAGATGAGCAGCACGACGTTATGCAGCCTTTCCATCAGTACCAGCAGCGGCTGCAACTCGGTCCAGGGGGCCACGTCCTCGCCGGGCGCGGCCGCGCGCAGCGACGCCACGATTCCCTCCAGCCCTTTGCGGTCCGGCGTCATCACCGCGACCTCGGAAACATCCTGGCCGATCTTGAGCATCTGCTGCGCGACGCCGAGACCGATGAACACGTAACCGGTCTCCATGGCCTGCGGCTCGGCGTCAAAGATGCCGACCACCCGGAAACCGCGATCGGCGATCTGGTTGCCGGCGTCCTGGCTCATCAGCACCACGCGCCGGCCGAGTCCGGTTTCGAGCTGTTCGGCCAGCTTGCGGCCGAGCAGCAGGCCCGGGTCGTCCGGCGTGGACAGGTACGCGCCGTCGGTGACGGCCTTGCTGATGAACGACAGGCCGCGCTCGCCCGGCGGATCGATCCCCACCAGCACCACCCCGGCCGATTCGCGCTCGCTCGAAATCACCGCCGGCACGCGCACGCGCGCGCTGGCGGCGACTGCCGCCTTCGTGCGCAGGGCCTCGGCGAGTGCCGGGGTCACGGCGAAGCGATGTTCCACCGCCGGATCGTCGCGATAACCGGGCGCATGGATCTGCACATGTCCGGTGAGGTTGAGGATCTCCTTCCGGATCTGCTCCTCCATGGAACCGCGGATCAGCGCCGCCATCACGATCATCGACCAGATGCCGAGCACCAGCGCGAACAGCATCACCAGCGTGCGGCGCGGGTGCCGCCACAGGTTGCGCCAGGCAAGCGTCAGCAGCAGCGGCGGGCGTGCCGTGTCAGGCGGCATGGATGGCCTCCACCGGTTGCAGCTTGCGAATCCGCAGAGCCGGGTACAGGGCCGCGACCAGAATGAAGCCGAGGATCACCGCCGGCCCGATCAGGATCGCCTTGGGCGAGAGCTTGGGATAAATCAGCGCCGGCAGGCCATATTGACCCATGAACTCCTTGAGGCCGGGATAGGTAAACCCGTGCACCGACAACCAGGCGGCGATCCCGGACCCGATGGCAATGCCGATACCCAGACCGATCAGCGCCAGCAGCGCCGTTTCGGCGAACACCAGCGTGCCGATGCGCAGCGGAGTGGCACCGAGCGCCAGCATGATGCCGAGCTCGCGCGTGCGTTCCAGCACCGACATGATGAACGTGTTGAGAATGCTGAGCGTCACCACCAGGATCAGCGCCACGTAGATGAACCAGTCGATGGTCCAGTCCGCCTCAATGACCTGCCTGAGGCCGGGAACCAGCCGGTCCCAGTCGAGCACCGCCAGCGCCGGCGCCGCCGGTAGCAGGCGCGCGACGTCGCGGTGCATCGGCGGCAGGCGCGCCAGGTCGGGCGCGAGCAGCGCAATCGCGTGCGCGCCCTGCCCCAGCCCGAACAGCTCCTGAAAGCTGGCGAGCGGCATCTCCACCAGCACCCGGTCGAGATCGCGCATGCCGCTTTCGAAAATGCCCACCACCGGCACGATGGTGGCGGCCACCGAGCCGTCCATGGCCGAGCCGAGCAGCGTCAGCTCGTCACCGACCCGGACGTTGAGATTCTTCGCGAGCGGCGCGCCGAGCACGGCCTCCTGCGCGGCGCGCCCGGACAGGAAGCGCCCGGACTTCATGAGGCGCGGCACGGTGGATACGTCCGGCTCATGTTCCGGCTCGACCCCCACGACCTGGACGCCGTAGCTGCGCGTGCCGCTGGAGGCGAGCGCGAACGCCTGGGCGCGCGTCGCGATCGCCACGCCGCGCAACGCCGGCTCCGCGCGCAAACGCTCCGCCAGCGCGGCCGCATCCGGGATGATCTTGCGAATCTGCGGCTTGTCGAGGTAGCCCTCGCGTTGCACCTGCATCTGGGCGGTAAAAATGCGCAGGCTGCTGTCCACCATCAGGTCGTACGAACCGAGCTGCAGGGTGATGAGGAACACCATCAACGCCGTGACGAAGGCGATCGCCGAGGCCGTGAGCCAAGTCCGGCGCTTGTGCCGCCACAGGTTGCGCCAGGCAAGACGGAGGATGATGGTCATTCGTACTCCGTTACTTGGCCGTCATTCCGGCAAAAGCCGGAATGACGGCATAAATTACTCCCGCGGATTCCGCAGGTTGGACAGGGTGAAGGTGCCGGCGGCGATGGGAATGCCGAAACGGACTTCCCGCGTCACCACCTCGGTCCATTCGCCGGGTTTGTCCACCCGCTGCATGCGCTCGCGCGCCGCCACCCGCTTGCCGCCCATGGAGCGGATCTCGGACACGGCCAGTTTTTTCACCAGCGCGCCCTGCTGGTCGTAAAACGCGTGCTCCAGCATGATCCAGTCGTCGCGGATTTTCACGACTTCACGGCCCCACACTACCGGCGCCGTCTCCTTCGGGATCGATTCGATGACGTAAACCGTGTGGCCCTCGTGCGTCTCCTTGCCCAGCAGCTTGTGCGTGTACTGCTCGATCAGCTCGTCGGCCTTGGCCAGATCATTGTTGGAAAAGTCCGACCCCATCCAGCTCTGGCTCATCATGCTCGAAGGAATCTTGATCACGCGGTTGATCTTCGGCGTGAAACTCCACATCTCGTTGTCCAGCAACAGCGTGGCGTTGCCGGCGTCCTTGGGCGGCGCCGTGACACGCACTAGTGATTCCTTCTGTCCGCGGGTCCAGACGCGGATGGTCATGGTCCGCTCCCAGTCGGGGCGGCGGATGGTCATGTCGGTGACGGAATAGGACGAAGTATCGCGCCAGTAGTCGATGGCGCGCTGCACCAGCGTCGCCGCGTCCTCGGTCGGCGCGGCGGCCAGGGCGCCATGGAAAAACAATGCGGCCAGAAAGCATTGCCATCGTGCCGCCAGGAGAAATGAGCGCTGCGCTTTCACGGCCATGGCATTATTGCCTGCCACCGGATAATTCACAACGAAGGGTTTGGCGGTAAACAGGAAATAGATTACGGTTTTCCCCGGTTATTTTTTATTCCGCCGGCGAAACCGTGGCCTGTTCTCCGGTTTCGCTGATTTCGAATATTCCGGCTCGCGTCGTCCTGACGCAAGCTTGTTGCCTGGCGCGCCAATGGCTCCGGAGGCAGCACCGCGCAACAAACGGCGAAACGTCGGGCATTCCATGTGGCTCGGCGCGGGGCAGACGGCCGCATGTTGCAAGCCGTCACGCACGGCGCTCAGCTTCTGAATCGTCCGGTCCAGTTCCTCCGCCTTGGACGCGAGCGCACGCCGGTCGATGCGTGGGCGCCCGTCAGGGGCGAACATGCGGGCGATTTCATCGAGTGAGAAACCGGCAGTGCGCCCCAGCGCGATCAGCGCCAGCCGTTCCAGCACCCGCGGATCGAACAGGCGGCGCAGGCCGCGCCGACCGACGGAGACGATCAGGCCCTTCTCTTCATAGAACCGCAGCGTCGAGGCGGGAACCCCGGAACGCTTCGCCACCTCGGTGATGTCCAACTCCCGTCCCCCTTGACCTCAAGTTGACTTGAAGTGGCACTATGCCGCCTGTGCCAACTGATAGCAAGCAAGGAGACAGACATGAACTTTGTGGCAAGCAGTTTTCTCGTGGGCGCGGGCGCGACCGCGGTGATCGACCTCTGGGCGATCGCGCGCCGGCGCCTGCTTGGAATTCCTCCGCCGGACTACGGCCTGGTGGGCCGCTGGCTGGCGCACATGCCGCGCGGGCGCTTTCGCCATGACTCCATCGCGGCGGTGTCACCCATACCCGGCGAGCGCCTGATCGGTTGGACCGCCCATTACCTGATCGGAATCTCGTTCGCGGCCATCCTGCTCGGCGTCTGGGGACCCGCGTGGATTCACCGCCCGACGTTCGGGCCGGCCCTGGTCGTCGGCATCGGCTCCGTGGCGGCACCCTTCCTGGTGATGCAGCCGGGCATGGGTGCGGGTATCGCCGCCAGCCGCACGCCGCGCCCGGCCGCCGCCAGGATACAGAGCCTCGTCACGCACGCGATTTTCGGCCTCGGGCTCTATGCCGCCGGATGGGCGACGAATTTCCTGTACACGCCGTGATGGCGAACTTTTGCAACGAATCTTGTAACTAGTCAGATACTTTTACAAAGGAGAATGAAATGCGTATACCTTCCCGATTCGCACCGGTCCTCTTCGGTGCCCTGCTCTCGGTCATCATGGTCGGCATCGTGTCGGCCTTCGTCCTGGCAACCAGCCGGGGAATAGACGCGGAGTTCCCGGCGCAATGGTTCCGGAGCTGCCTGACGACATGGCCGGTGGCTTTTCCCACAGTGCTGCTCGTCGCGCCGTGGGTGCGCCGGGTCGTCGGCCGCGTGACCGCCTGACGTATCCCCCGCAGCCGTCCGGCTGGGCCAACAGGGGCCGGACCTGAAATTTTATCTGCGATCACTGATTTGCCAGAAAATTGAGCCTGATCCCTTTTGCCCACTCGAACTGATAATTGCGGAACGTGTGCTTCTCTTTCTGCTTCATCGGACACCTCCGGTTAACTGCCTTAGGGGGAGGTGTCTACTTTTTCAGGGTAACTTCACCGAGGGTCGCGCAGCGACCCGAAGGTCGCTCTCGAAGGTGTAGTCAGAAGCCAGCTTTTCGTTCATGTTTCAGGCTCCTTACGATGAGGACAATAGCACCAACCGTTATTGCTACATCAGCAATATTGAAAATACCGGTTCGAAGGTTACCAATCCCAATGTTCAGGAAATCGACTACATAGCCACGGTACGCCATTCGGTCGAAGAGGTTGCTGAGGCCACCGCCAACAATGAGTGAAAGCGAAAATATTGTGGTTTGTTGCAACGCTGGCGCGAACAGAAGGTAGCTGAGAATTCCGAACAAGATTGTGGCAATACCGACCGTAAACAACAGCCCTCGTGCTTTCTCAGGCAATGATGCCCCGATGCTTAAAAACGCTCCAGGGTTCTCCACATACTGCAACCGGAATGTGTCGTGTGCGAATGACAATACTTCGTTTCGAGGCAGATATTCTTTTGCCACGGCTTTTGTTGCCTGGTCGCAGCCAACGCACGAGAGAAGCGTGATGGCGACAACTACTATTCGTATAAATCTCGCCATGCAATCTCCTTCGCTTCTAACGCTGGGTTGAGCGGCGCGTGGCGCCAATGTGGCAGGAAACGGTGCGCCGTATCACCGCGTCCGCCTCGAACCCAAAGTTAGAAGTCAACGTGCTCAATTTGTGATTGCCGAATACGAGTATCGAATCCGGTTTCTAACTCAAGCACAAAGAGAGGATCTTCTCCTAGCTCTTCAACACTTACCAATGATCCATTCTTGCCTTTGTGCTTGCCCGCAACTATTCGAACATAATCGTTATGCTCGAAGCGCACTCCCTCGATCGGTTTGTGCGCTAGGAAATCATTGTGTTGGTCCATGGTTGGTTTCATGACTTCTAACGATGATTAGAGGACATATTGACGGTTATTAACATTAACACCGCGCCCGGCATTTTTATTTTCAATGACTTACGGCTGATGGGCCCGGAGATAGGTTGCAAGATTGCGGTATAACATGCAAGAAATCGTCAAACCGTCCTATAACATGCAGAAAACAGGCATGACACGGATGCGAATTATTCTTCTCCCGCAAAGCTTTTCCGTGACTTACGGCGGCGCCCAATAATAAGGCCGCGACAGAACTTATTACTTCAGCAACTCCTCGTACAGTTTCTTGTCCCCCTCACTGAAACAGCAGGCGATAATCTCGTCGAACCGGTCCTCGTGCTCGCGCATGACCGTTACGGCGATTTTCGCCGCCTGGTCTTTCGGGTATCCATAGACGCCCGTGCTGATGCCGGGAAAAGCGATGGTCTTCACGCCGTGTTTGAAGGCGAGCTCAAGTGAATGGCGGTAGCAGTTCGCCAACAACGTGGGCTCGCCAGATTTGCCGCCGTGCCACACGGGTCCGACGGTATGGATGACCCATTTCGCGGGGAGTTTGTAGCCGGGCGTGATTTTCGCCTCGCCCGTGGGACAGCCGCCGAGGGTGCGGCATTGCGCCAGCAGCTTCGGGCCGGCGGCGCGGTGGATGGCGCCGTCCACGCCTCCGCCACCGAGCAGGGATTCGTTGGCGGCGTTGACGATGGCGTCGACCTTGAGCGTGGTGATATCGGCTTGGAGCGCGCGGATCATCGGACCCCGGGTCCGCTCAGGGATTCACGGGAACCTTGACCCCGGGCGGCGGGTCCATGAGCGCCGGCACGTTCTGCAGAGGCGACTCGGCGCGCGGCGGCGCCACGCGCTTCATCTGGTCGCTCTCGTCCGGGCGCGGCGCCGATTCGCGTGCGTGCGGCGACAGCTTGACGGCCTCGCGCTGCGGGCGTTCGGCACGCCTTGGCTGATCTTGTTTCTTTTGGGCTTCGGTATTTTCCGGTGCTGTCTTGTCGGCGGCACGCATCGGCAAAGCAAAAACCAACATGGAAAAAACCAGGAGGATCATTAATACGCGCATGAGCTGTCTCCGTGACAAACTGTCTTTAACATAACCCAAATGACGCACACCGGACATGTTTGCCGCGCCAGCGGCGTGAAGCAGGCGATGCGCGCGCTATTTCACCACGCGCAGGCTCGGTCCCTTGCCTGGCGGTTTCCCGCCGGGCGGGTTGTCCTCCGGACCGGGTTCGGGCGTGTCACCGCCCGGCAATTCGGGAAACGTGATGCCCTGGTTGTTTTCACGCGCGTAGATCGCGAGCACGGCGGGGTACGGGACTTCCACGGAAAGGCTCTGGCCGCCGAAGCGGGCCGCGAACCGCAGGGCTTCGGCGGCGAACTCGAAACGCCCCACCGCACGCGGATGGATGTTCAGCACGATGCGGCCGTCCTGGACGTAATTCGCCGGGACGTTCACCCCCGCAGCGGTGGCATCGACCAGCACCTGCGGCGTGAAATTATTGTCCACCGCCCAGTCATAGACGGCGCGGAGCAGATAAAGCTTGATCGGGGTCATGCGCCGCGCAGCACTGGCGCGCGCGGAAAAATCGGGCGCGGGGTCTGGCGCTTCACCGGGAGGGCGTGCGCATCGCCTTTTCCGCCTCGGTGAGCGACAGCTTGAAGGATTTGCGCTGAAACAGCTTGTTGGCGTAATCGAGGATGGGCTTGGCCTGGCGCGGCAGCTCGATGTCCCAGTGATCCAGCCGCCACAGCAGCGGCGCCAGCGAGCAATCCACCAGCGAGAACTCCTCGCCCAGCGCGAACGGCTGTTCCTTGAAGATCGGTGAAATCACGGTGAGCCCGTCGCGCAACGTGTGGCGCGCCTTGGTCGCGGACTTCTTGTCGCCGCCGGTGATGTCGCGGATCAGGCCGTACCAGTCGCGATCGAAACGCACCAGCATGAGCCGCGCGCGGGCGCGCGAGACCGGATCCACCGGCATCAACGGCGGGTGCGGCAGGCGTTCGTCGAGGTATTCGTTGATGATGTTCGACTCGTACAGCACCAGGTCGCGGTCCACCATGGTCGGCACCTGGTTGTAGGGATTGAGCTCGCCCAGCTCGCGCGGCTTCTTGTTGACGTCCACGTCCACGATCTGGCACTCGATGTCCTTCTCGAACAGGACGATGCGCGTGCGGTGGCTCCAGGGATCGGACGTGCCCGAGTACAGCGTCATGATCGGCTTGCGCGCCGCGGGCGTGGTGCTCATCACGTTTTTGTCGATCATGTCACTCCGGGACGGCGGGCCGCCGCTGTCGATGATTCGTGCCAGTTACCGACCCGGCACGAATGTTCCTGAAACGAAGCTGCTGCAAAAAAAGTCCCTGGCTGCCGGGCGTGCGCCGCAACAATCAGTGGATGTCCTTCCAGTATTCCTTCTTGAGCAGGTAGGCGAACACCAGGAATACCGCGAGGAAGATGAGCACGTAGATGCCGATCTGGTAGCGCACCAGCTTGGCCGGCTCGCCGAGATAGACCAGGAAATTCGTCAGATCGCGCATGGCGCGGTCGTACTCCTGCGGTTGCATGGAACCAACGCGCTCGATTTCGAGGCGCTCGAGCACCTCGGCGCCGTGTTCGTCCTTCTTGAATATCGCGCGCTGGTCGCCCTGCCATTCGTACAGCACGTGCGGCATGGCCACGTGCGGAAACACCGTGTTGTTCCAGCCGGACGGGGACTTGCCGTCGCGGTAGAAACTGCGCATGTAGGTATAGATCCAGGCCGGCTTGCGCGAACGCGCGATCAGTGACAGGTCGGGCGGCGCCACGCCGAACCAGCGCCGGGCGTCGTCTTTCGGCATCACCGCCTTCATGAGATCGCCGACCTTGTCCGCGGCGAACAGCAGGTTATCCTTCACCAGCTCTTCGCTGATGCCGAGATCCTTGCCCATGCGGTTGTAGCGCATGAAACCCGCGCTGTGGCAGGACAGGCAATAGTTGACGAAGATGCGCGCGCCGCGCTGCAGCGAGGCCTGGTCGCCGAGATCGATTTTGACGGGATCGCACTCGATCGCGCCGCAGGACTTGTGTCCACCCGCGGCGAACGCGCCGGCCGGCAGGCCCAGCATGACCAACAGTATCAGGAGCTTTTTCATTTCCAGGTCACCCTTTCCGGCACCGGCTTGGTCTTGTCCAGCGTGGTGTAAATCGGCATCAGGAAGAAGAAGGCAAAGTACACGACCGTGAACGCCTGCACCCAGTACACGTTCTTGAACCAGAACAGGCTGATGATCTCGGGACTCTTGGTGCCCAGGTAACCCAGAATGACGAAGCTCACCACGAACAGGGCCAGCGCGGTCTTGTACATCACGCCGCGGTAGCGGATGGATTTCACCGGCGAGCGGTCCAGCCACGGGAGCAGGAAGAACACCACGATGGACAGCCCCATGAAGATCACGCCCCAGATCTTGGCGTCGATCCAGAAGAAGTTGTACACGTTGGCTCGCAGGATCGAGTAGAACGGGGTGAAGTACCACAGCGGCACGATCTCCTGCGGCGTCTGCAGGATGTTGGCCGGCGTGAAGTTGTCGGGCTCGAGGAACCAGCCCCCCAGCTCCGGCGCGAAGAATATCACGGCGGCGAACAGCATCAGGAACACCGTCACGCCGACGATGTCCTTCACCGTGTAATAGGGATGGAACGGGATGCCATCGAGCGGAATGCCGTCCGGTCCCTTCTTTTTCTTGATTTCGACGCCGTCCGGGTTGTTCGAGCCGACCTTATGCAGGGCCACGATGTGCACGAATACCAGCGCCGCCAGAATCAGGGGGATGGCGATGACATGGAACGCGAAGAAACGGTTCAGCGTCGCATCGGTCACCACGAAGTCGCCGCGTATCCATTCGGACAATGTCGGCCCCACCACCGGGATGGCGTCGAACAGCGAGATGATCACCTGCGCGCCCCAATAGGACATGTTGCCCCACGGCAGCAGGTAACCCATGAAGGCCTCGGCCATGAGCGCGACGAAGATCACCATGCCGATGAGCCAGACGAGTTCGCGCGGACCGCGGTAGGAGCCATAGAGCAGGCCGCGGAACATGTGCAGGTACACGACGACGAAGAAGAACGACGCGCCGGTGGAGTGCATGTAGCGGATCAGCCAGCCCCAGTCCACGTCGCGCATGATGTACTCGACCGAGGCGAACGCCAGTTCGGTGTCCGGCTTGTAATGCATGGTGAGGAAAATGCCGGTGAGGATCTGCATCACCAGCACCAGCAGCGCGAGCGAGCCGAAGTAGTACCAGAAGTTGAAGTTCTTGGGCGCGTAATATTCGGCGAGATGCTCCTTCCAGACCTTGGTCAGGGGGAAGCGCTCGTCAATCCAGGTCATGAGCTTTTGCATCACGCGGCTCCTTTCTGGTCAGCGCCGATGATGATGCGCGTGTCGGAGATATAGGCATGCGGCGGCACCACCAGGTTGGTGGGCGCCGGGACGTTCTTGAAAACGCGGCCAGCCAGATCGAATTTGGAACCGTGGCAGGGGCAGAAGAATCCGCCGGGCCAGCTATCGCCGAGGCCCGAGGCGACCCCGGCATCGAGTCGCTTGTCTGGCGAACAGCCGAGATGGGTGCAGATGCCGACCAGCACCAGGGTTTCCGGCTTGATCGAGCGCGTCGGGTTCTTGGCATATTCGGGTTGCTGATCCGTCACGGCGGAGGCGGGATCGGCCAGCAGATTATTGTCCTCGGTGAGCGACTTGAGCATCGCGGGAGTGCGACGCAGGATCCACACCGGCTTGCCGCGCCACTCGACCGTGAGCAGCTGGCCGGGCTCGAGCTTGCTGATGTCCACCTCGACCGGCGCGCCGGAGGCCTTGGCGCGGGCGCTGGGCATCATGCTGAGGACAAAGGGGGTGAGCGCATATACCGTTCCCACCACTCCTAATCCGCTGGTGATCGCCAGCAGGCGCCGGCGACGCGGATTGACACCCTCTTCACTCATGAAACCCCCTCAATCTCTTGAAGAACGACGCAAAAATAAAAAAATCACGCGCCTTGGCGTAATTTTCTGAAATCAAATCAGTCAATTAGTTGGTAAAATCCGTCCGGCCCTGAAAAACGGCGCATAGGATTATATATCATCCCCACCGGAGTCAAGCGCTTAAATCAAATCGTGGCGTATTTTTTCATAAAAATCGCCGCTGACCACCCCGGCGTCACGGCACGCCGCGCGAACCGGCGTATCGGATAGAATCCGGTACCCGGATATCATCATTTGCCTGTCCATATGAACCCGCGTCAGATCCTGTCCTATCTTGCCCAGGCCGTCGTCCTCGGGCTGGCCATCGCCTTTGTGGTGCTGTATTTCTGGCCGGAAATCGCCGGGCGCAACAGCGCGACCGTCGAAATCCGCCAGACCGCCCCGGACACTTCGCCGCGCCCGGGCAACGGTCCCTATTCCTACGCCATCGCGGTGGACCGGGCCTCGCCCGCGGTCGTCAACATCAACACCGCCAAGGTCGTCACCGTGCGGCCCCACCCGTTCTTCGACGATCCGGCGTTCCGCCAGTTCTTCGGCGGCGGCGAAAACCTGATCACGCCGCGCAAGCGCATCGAATCCAGCCTCGGTTCCGGCGTCATCATGAGCGAGCAGGGTTATATCCTCACCAATCATCACGTCATCAACGGCGCCGATGCCATCCAGGTATCGCTGCAGGACGGGCGCATGGTGCAGGCCAGGGTGGTGGGCAGCGATCCGGAAACGGACGTGGCGGTGCTGAAAATCGATCTCCAGCGGCTGCCGGTCATGACACTCGGGCACTCCGACAGCCTGCGCGTCGGCGACGTGGTGCTGGCCATCGGCAATCCCTTCGGCGTCGGTCAGACCGTAACCATGGGCATCGTCAGCGCCACCGGCCGCAACAAGCTCGGCATCAACACCTTCGAGAATTTCATCCAGACTGACGCCGCCATCAACCCCGGCAATTCCGGCGGCGCGCTGATCGACGCCGAGGGCAATCTGGTCGGCATCAACACCGCCATCTTCTCGCGCAGCGGCGGCAACCAGGGCATCGGCTTCGCCATCCCCACCAGTCTGGCCCAGAGCGTGATGCAGGAAATCCTGGAGCACGGCCGCCCGCTGCGCGGCTGGCTCGGCATCGAGGCGCAGATGATCACGCCGCAGATCGCGCGCGCGCTCGAACTCAAGGATACCGCCGGCGTGGTGGTGGTCGGCGTAGTGCGCGGCGGACCGGCACACAGCGCCGGCCTGCAACCGGGCGACGTGCTGGTGGCGCTCGATGGCAAAAAAATCACCGAGGCGCGCGAGGCCTTGCTGAACATCTCCGGCCACAAGCCCGGCAGCCGCGTGAAAATGGAAATCCTGCGCGAGGGGAAATCGATGATGCTGGAAGCCACCGCCATCGAACGCCCGGCACAGGCGGCCACGGAGTAAGACACGCAACGGTCCCGGATGCCGGAATCGCGTCCCGAGGAACTTCAGTTCAGGTCGCCGCAGCGCCTGTAGGAACCATCCGGCTGGTAAATGAACTGGGTCTCGCCGGCTCCCGTGGCCCAGCTCTTGGTGGAGGCCCAACCGATGAAGTCGGTTTCGGCCTGTATATAACTGCCATCATCCATGCGGCAGTTCGTTCTTCCCGGCGGGTGTTTTGTCAGATAGCGATATTCCGGCACTATCGTGACGTCGCTCAGCAATACCGTGCATCGGTATTTTTTCCCGGCCGATCCATGACACGCGATCAGCCGGGTCTCGTGATAATCGTATGAAAGCTGCAGCGTGACATAGCGCTTCGTAGCGATGGCCCGTATCAACGCGACAAAATCCTCGAAATCGTCCCGGTTGAAATATCCGGTAAGAAAAGCGGGGTTTGACTCCAGATTGTCACGCACGTCGGAGTTGAACTCGGCGGGTTTCATGATCACAAACCCGGGAAAGGATTTGCTGATCTGGTCCTGAAAAAAATCCGCACAAACGGGGTATGCCGTCAGCAAGATCGGCAGAAAAAACGGCGTCCACCATTTCTTCTCCATGATCACGGCTCCCTGCGGACATGGCCGTGATTTCCATGGTACACCCGGCATTGCGGCCGGGCACATTATTTTGCCGGTGATATTTTTGCGCTGCGCGGAAATTCGTCAGGAAAGAAACGGCGAAAACGGGTATGCCTTACTGCTTTACTTGGTATTTTTTTCTTCGGTGCCGGCAAAGGCCTGGTCATGCTTCTTGAACTCGGCCTCGATTTCCTCGTCCGTCAGATTGCGCCGGCCGCTGGCCACGGCGGCGTCGGCGGCGCGTTTCATCCAGCGCGCCACGAAAAGCCCGGCCTCGAACAGGATGATCATCGGCACGGCCAGGAAAAACTGCGAGAACACGTCCGGCGGCGTGATGACGGCGGCCACGATGAAGGCCCACAGGATCACGTACGGCCGCTTCCCGGCCAGCGTCTCGGGGTCGATCACGCCCATGCGCGCCAGCAGGATCACCGCGATCGGCACCTCGAAGGCGATGCCGAAGGCGAAGAACATGGAAAACACGAAATCCATGTAGGAACGGATGTCCGTCATCATGGTCACGCCCGGCGGCAGGGCGTGCACGAAAAATCCGAAGGCCATGGGGAACACCACGAAATAGGCGAACGCCATGCCGCTGTAAAACAGAATGGTGCTCGACAGCAGCAGCGGAAACACCAGCCGCCGTTCGTGCTTGTACAGGCCCGGCGCCACGAAGGCCCAGAGCTGATACAGCAGGAACGGGATCGTGATGACAATGGCCACCGCCAGCGTCAATTTGATGGGCGTGAGGAACGGCGAGGCCACTTCGGTCGCGACCATGGTCGCGCCCGGCGGCAACACCCCCATCAGCGGTTGCGCCACCAGCGTGTAAACCTCTCCGGCGAAGGGAATCAGCGCGAAGAACACCACGGCGATGGCGATGACGGCATAGAGCAGGCGGTCGCGCAGCTCCAGCAGGTGGGAAATCAGGCTGCCCTCAGCGGCTTCGGGCTTTTCGGGTTCCGTCATGTTTCTTCGCGGACCGGGATTTGTTTCGGGTTTTGCCGCGCCGGCCGGAGGCGGGCTTGGCGTCGGCGGAAACCGTGTCCGGGAGCGCGGGCGGTTCCGGTGAATGGATCGTGGGCGCGGCGGTATCGGGATTGATTTCCGCGAATCCCTTTATCAGTTCGCCCGAGGTGTTCTGCATCAGGCGGCGGGTGCTGTCCAGTTCCTGCTTGAGTTTGCGCAGCTCCGACAGTTCCCCGGCATGGATTTCGCGGTCAAGATCCAGTTTGACGTCGGCGATGAAACGCCGCAACTGCCCCATCCAGCGGCCGGCGGTGCGCGCCACCTCCGGCAGGCGTTTCGGGCCCAGCACGATCAGCGCGATCAGCCCGACCACCACCAGTTCGGAAAAGCCGACGTCGAACATCGCGCGTGACCGTGGCGGCGGAAAGGATCAGCTCTTCTGTTTCTTCTTGGAGGTGACTTCCGCGTCGATCACGCGGCCGGAGTCGTTCTTGATCTTCCTGGCTTCATCGCCCTCGCCGGGCTCCGGCGAGTCAGGTTCGGCGCCTTCCTTCATCGCCTGCTTGAAACTCTTGATGGCGCCGCCGAGGTCGCCGCCGAGATTACGCAGCTTCTTGGTGCCGAAAATCAGCAACACGATGATCAGTACGACTATCCAGTGCCAGATGCTGAAAGTACCCATGCTGTTTCTCCAGAAAATTCCGTTCGTGACTTGCCAATGCCCGTGCGGCCGGCGCAACCGCCGCCGTCCTACTTATGTCCCTGGCGCGAGGCCTTCTCGTCCAGACCAGACACGCCGAAGCGCCGGTCCAGCTCAGTCAGGATATCATCCGGCTTCAGTCCCGTCTGTGCAAGCATAATCAGCGTGTGAAACCACAGGTCGGCGGTCTCGTGAATGATTTTCGCGCGCTCGCCGCTCTTGGCGGCGAGCACGGTCTCGGTCGCTTCCTCGCCGACCTTCTTGAGGATGGCATCCAGCCCCTTGGCGTACAGACCGGCGACATACGAGCTCTGTGGATCGGCGCCCTTGCGCGCCTCCAGCACCGCGGCCAGTTTCTTCAGGACGTCGGACATGTCATTTCCTGCCGTAGATTTCCTGTTCACTTTTTATCACGGGCTCGACCGTCACCCAGCGCCCGTCCTGCAACTGCTGGTAAAAACAGCGCTCGCGCCCGGTATGACAGGCGATGCCGCCCTTTTGCTCCACGATCAGCAACACGGCGTCGTTGTCGCAGTCGAGGCGGATGTCCTTGATTGCCTGCACATGCCCCGACTCCTCGCCCTTGCGCCACAGTTTCCTGCGCGAGCGCGACCAGTACACCGCGCGCTGCTCCCGGGCCGTCGCCGCCAGCGCCTCGCGATTCATCCATGCCAGCGTCAGCACCTTGCCGCTGCCGGCCTCCTGCGCAACGACGGGGACCAGGCCTTCGGCATTCCACTTTACGGCATCGAGCCATGATTCACTCATGGCGGAATAATAACAGGAATTGGGTGCGCCTATGCGCGGAGGGGGTTGTGGCTACAGCCTTACTTCAATGCCGGCCTCAGCCATGCGCTGCTTGGCCTGCGCGACGGTGTATTCCCCGAAGTGGAAAATGCTGGCGGCCAGCACAGCATCGGCATGGCCCTGGGTGATGCCCGCCACCAGATGATCGAGATTGCCGACGCCGCCGGAGGCGATCACGGGGATGCTGACAGCGTCGCACACGGCGCGCGTCAATCCAAGGTCGAACCCGTCCCGGGTGCCGTCACGATCCATGCTGGTCAGCAAAATTTCACCGGCGCCGTATTCCGTCATTTTCCGGGCCCAGGCCAGCGCATCGAGGCCGGTGGCCTTGCGCCCGCCATGGGTGAACACCTCCCACCGGCCCGGCCCGACCTGTTTGGCGTCGATCGCCACGACGATGCACTGCGAACCGAAATGACCGGAGGCTTCCCGGACGAACTCGGGTCGGGACACCGCCGCGGTATTGATCGACACTTTGTCGGCGCCGGCATTGAGCATGCGGCGCACGTCCTCGACCTTGCGGATGCCGCCACCGACGGTGAGCGGAATGAAAACCTGACTGGCCATGGCTTCGACCACGTGCACCATGGTCTCGCGGTTGGAGGACGAGGCGGTGATATCAAGGAAGGTGATCTCGTCCGCGCCTTGCTCGTCGTAACGACGCGCGATCTCGACTGGATCGCCGGCATCGCGGATTTCGACGAACTTCACGCCCTTGACGACGCGACCGTTGTCCACGTCGAGGCAGGGAATGATGCGTTTGGCGAGGCCCATGAGAAAAATTGAATGGACAGGATTTACAAGATTAACAGGATTAGAAAATTAAAATAAAGGAATTCCAGATTTAATCCTGTGAATCCTGTTAATCCTGTCTATTTTGTTTTTGTCATCTCGTCCGCGAGCTTCTGGGCCGCGGCGAAATCGAGCGTGCCTTCATAGATGGCGCGTCCGGTGATGGCGCCGACGATGCCGGCCTCGCCGACCTCGCACAGCCTGCGGATATCGTCAATGTTGGTGATGCCGCCGGAGGCAATGACCGGGATGGAGATCGCATTCGCCAGTTTTACGGTGGCCTCGATGTTGACGCCGGTCATCATGCCGTCGCGGCCGATGTCGGTGTAGATGATGGCCTCGACACCGTCGTCCTGGAATTTCTTCGCCAGGTCCACCACGTCGTGGCCTGACAGCTTGGACCAGCCGTCGATGGCGACCTTGCTGTCTTTGGCGTCGAGCCCGACGATGATGTGGCCGGGAAATTCCGTGCATACATCGCTCACGAAATGCGGCGCGTTCACCGCCTTGGTGCCCAGGATCACGTAGCGCACGCCCATGTCGAGATAAGCCTGGATCGTGTCCTCGTCACGGATGCCGCCGCCCACCTGCACCGGCATCTCCGGGAAGGCGGACAGGATGGCCTGGATGGCCGCGGCGTTCACCGGTTTGCCGGCCACCGCGCCATTGAGATCGACGATGTGCAGACGTCGCGCGCCGGCTTCCACCCAGCGCCTGGCCATCGCCACCGGGTCGTCGGAAAAAACCGTTGCATCGTTCATGCGCCCCTGACGCAGGCGCACGCATTTACCGTCTTTGATGTCGATCGCGGGGATTACGAGCATAGAGGATATGATTTATTCAAGAATTGGAAACCGCGGATGGACGCAGATATTGAAACAAACTGACATTTTGCTTCTTTTCATCTGCGTTCATCCGCGTTTATCTGCGGTTTCAAAAATATTATTCAGGGCTTTCCGTCCCAGGACATGAAATTCTCCAGCAGGCGCAGTCCGGGGCGCTGGCTTTTTTCCGGATGAAACTGGACCGCGAAAATATTCGCATGCGCCGCGGCCGAGGTAAACCGCAATGCATACGTAGTCTCGCCGGCGATGTCGGGCGCGTCGGCCGAGTCGGCGTAATAGCTGTGCACGAAATAAAACCGCGTGTCCTGCGGTATGCCGTTCCATATCGGGTGCGGAGAGGTTTGATGCACCTGGTTCCAGCCCATGTGCGGCACTTTCAGCGGCAGTCCGGTGGCCTGGTCGGTCATTTTTTCCGCCGGGAAGCGTTTCACGGAACCCGCGAGCAGGCTCAGGCACGGCGTGCCGCCGCCCTCCTCGCTGAAATCGTACAGGGCCTGGAGACCGAGACAGATGCCGAGAAAGGGCCTGGAGTGCATCGCTTCCAGGACTGCTTCGCGCAGGCCGCCGGATTCGAGCGCCGTCATGCAACCACCGATGGCGCCCTGGCCGGGAAACACCACGCGCGAGGCGGTGCGGATGTCCGCGGCGGAGGCCGCGAGCTGAACGCGTGCCTTCGGCGCCACGTGCTCGATCGCCTTGCACACCGAGCGCAGATTGCCCATACCGTAATCAATGACCGCGACCGTGTTCATATTAATTTGAACCGCCAAGACGCCAAGAAAGCATATTTATCGGATCACAAAACATCCTGGCGTCCTTGGCGCCTTGGCGGTTAATAAATTATTACAAACTTCCTTTCGTCGATGGCACGACATCCGGGGCGCGCGGGTCGACTTCGAGCGCCATGCGCAGCGCCCGCCCGAAGGCCTTGAAGATGGTCTCGGCATTGTGATGCGCGTTCTTGCCGCGCAGGCAATCCACGTGCAGCGTGACCAGGGCATGGTTGCAGAAACCCTGGAAAAACTCGTGCACCAGATCGACGTCGAATTCGCCCACACGCGCGCGCGGAAAATCGACGTGATATTCCAGACCGGGACGTCCCGAGAAGTCGACCACCACGCGCGACAGCGCCTCGTCGAGCGGCACGTAGGCGTGGCCGTAACGGCGGATGCCCTTCTTGTCTCCGGCCGCCCTGGCGAAGGCCTGGCCCAGGGTGATGCCGATGTCCTCGACGGTGTGATGCGCGTCGATGTGCAGGTCGCCCTTGGCCACCAGGGCGAAATCAATCAGACCATGCCGCGCCACCTGCTCCAGCATGTGATCGAGAAACGGCAGCCCGGTATCGATGCGGGACGTGCCAGTGCCGTCCAGGTTCACGGACAGGGTGATCTGGGTTTCCTTGGTGTTACGCGTAACTTCCGCGCGCCGGCTGGACACGAAGTTTCTCCGGGGGATTCGTGATTTTTATGGTATCACACCAATAATACATAGACGAATCAGAGACACGCCTCAAGCGCCTTGAGGAAAGAATCGTTCTCCTCGGGCATACCGACGGTCACGCGCAGGCAGTTCCTGAGCATGCCACCGGCCGCGTTCAGGTTCTTGATCAACACGCCGTGTGTCCGCAGGCCGGCAAATACCCGGTCTGCATCGCCCTCCACGCGGAACAGGATGAAATTGGTCCGGCTCGGCCAGGCCTGTACGCCTTTCAGGGCGTTCAGCGATTTGAAAAGCCGGTCCCGCTCGGCCCGTATCTGACGCGCCTGTTCATCCAGGAGCACGAGCTGCGCCAGCGCGAATTCCGCGCTCGCCTGCGTCAGCACCCCGATGTTGTAGGGCAGCCTGACCTTGTTGAATTCCTCGAGCCACGGCCGCGGACCCGCGAGCGCGCCGAGACGCAGTCCGGCGAGCCCCTGCTTGGACAGGGTGCGCATCACCAGCAGATTGTCGTGCCGGCCCAGCCTGTCCATGAAGCTCTCGCCGGCGAAGGCATGATAGGCCTCGTCCAGCACCACCAACCCCGGCGCCTGTTCGATCACGCGCAGGACATCCTCGCGCGCGAACAGATTGCCGGTCGGGTTGTTCGGCCAGGCAAGAAAAATCACCGCCGGCCGGTGCGTCTCGATCGCCTTGAGCAGGGCCGGCAGGTCGAGCGAGAAATCGGGCCGCAACGGCACGCCCGCGAATTTCATGCCGGTAAAGGTAGCGATCATGTCGTACATGACGAAGGTCGGCACCGGCGCCAGCACCACCGCACCCGGCTTCGCAACCGCCATGAGAATGATCTGAATCAGTTCGTCGGAACCGTTGCCCAGCATCAGCTCCATGCCCGGCGGCACGTCGAGCGCGGCGCGCAGCCGCTCGCGCAAGCGCCGCGCATCGGGGTCGGGATAGCGGTTGAGCGCGACCTGTTGCAGCGTGTCGAGCCATTCGCGTCTCACTGCCTCCGGCCAGGAATAGGGATTCTCCATGGCGTCGAGCTTGATGAGACCGGTGGCGTCGGGCACGTGATAGGCCTTGAGCGCCCGGATCTCCGGACGGATCAGTTGCAAGATTTTTTTCTCGATTGAATTACTCATCTAAAAGCATCTCACCGCCAAGACGCCAAGAACGCCAAGGAAAGCGAGATTAAAAACATTTCAATCTCTTGGCGTCCTTGGCGTCTTGGCGGTTCAAATTATTTTTTTATCCGGTACTCCGCCGAGCGCGCGTGCGCCGTCAGGCCCTCGCCGCGCGAGAGCACGGAGGCGGTGCGGCCGAGACTGGAGGCGCCGTCGGCCGAACACTGGATGATGCTGCTGCGTTTCTGGAAATCGTACACGCCCAGCGGCGAGGAAAAGCGCGCGGTGCCGGAGGTCGGCAGCACGTGATTCGGACCGGCGCAGTAATCGCCCACCGCCTCGGCGGTATAACGCCCGAGAAAAATCGCGCCGGCGTGGCGCACGCGCTTGGCGGCGTCTTCGGGATTTTCCAGCGACAGTTCGAGATGCTCGGGCGCGATGCGGTTCACCAGCGCCAGCGCCTCATCGAGATTCGCGACGGTGATCAGCGCGCCGCGGGCCTCGAGCGAGGTACGGATGATGTCGCGCCGTTCCATGCCGGGCAGCAGCTTTTCGATGGCCGCGCGCACTTTCGCGGTATAGGCCGCGTCGAGGCTGATGAGAACGGATTGCGCGTCCTCGTCATGCTCCGCCTGCGAGAACAGGTCCATGGCAATCCACTCGGGATCGGTCCGGCCGTCGCACAGCACCACGATCTCGGAGGGACCGGCGATCATGTCGATGTCGACCGCGCCGAACACCAGCCGTTTGGCCGTGGCGACGTACACGTTGCCCGGCCCGACGATCTTGTCGACCCTGGGAACGGAGGCCGTGCCATAGGCCAGCGCCGCCACCGCCTGCGCGCCGCCGATGGTGAACACCCGTTCGACGCCGCCCAGATGCGCCGCGGCCAGCACCAGCGGGTTGAGCTCGCCTGCCGGCGCCGGCACCACCATGACCAGTTCATGCACCTCGGCCACCTTGGCCGGGATCGCGTTCATAAGCACCGACGAGGGATAGGCGGCCTTGCCGCCGGGCACGTAGAGACCGACGCGCTCGATCGGCGTCACCTGCTGCCCGAGGCGGGTGCCGTCGGGTTCGGTATAGCTCCAGGATTCGGTACGCTGGCGCTCGTGATAGGCGCGGATGCGTTCGGCGGCGTTGGCCAGCGCATCGTACTGTTCCTTGGTCAGTGCGCGCGCCGCTTCGCGCAGCTGCTGGCGCGGAATCTCGAGCTCCGCCACCGAGGTCAGCTGGCGGCGGTCGAAGCGCCGGGTGTATTCGACAAGGGCGACATCGCCGCGGGCCCGTATGTCGGCGATGATCTCCTTCACCGTGGCCTCGACTTTCGGGTCGGCCTCCGGCGTGCGGTCCAGCAGGCGCGCGAATTCGCGCTCGAAACCGGCGTCGCGCGTGCTGAACTGGCGCAGGTTGAGGGTGCTCATGAGGTCGGTCAGGCGACCGCCTGCTCCAGCCGGTTCACCAGGCTTTTGAGCGCCTGTTGTTTCATTTTCATCGAGGCGCGGTTGGCCACGAGCCAGGCGCTGATGTCGGCGATGTGCTCAACCTCGGCCAGGCCGTTGGCCTTGAGGGTGTTGCCGGTATCCACCAGGTCCACGATACGGTCGGACAGGCCCACAAGCGGCGCCAGCTCCATCGAACCGTAGAGCTTGATGATGTCGGTCTGGATGCCCTTGGCGGCGAAGTGACGTTGCGTGGTTTTGACATATTTAGTGGCGATGCGCAAACGGGTCCAGCTGTCGGGATCGTCACGCGAGGCCAGGCTCTTGGGCTCGGCCACCATCATGCGGCAGCGCGCGATCTTCAAGTCCAGCAGCTCGTAGAGGCCGTCGCCCTCGTATTCCATCAGCACATCCTTGCCGGCGATGCCCAGATCGGCGGCGCCAAACTGGACATAGGTCGGCACGTCCGCGGCGCGGATGATGGTGAGCTTCACCTCGGGCAGGTTGGTGTCGAGGATGAGCTTGCGGCTCTTGAGTGGATTCTCGGTAGGACGGATACCCGCGCGTTCAAGCAGCGGCAGACCCTCTTCCAGGATCCGCCCCTTGGACAGGGCGATATTGAGCGCGGTGGTCATGGTTCACGCCGTCTGCTGGCGCGCCGCCCGAGCCGCGTGTTCTCCCGGCACACGGCGGATGCGCGCACCCAGTTGCGCCAGCTTCTCTTCAATACATTCATAGCCGCGATCGATGTGATAGATGCGGTCCACCACGGTCTCGCCGTCCGCCACCAGGCCGGCAAGCGCGAGGCTGGCCGAGGCACGCAGGTCGGTCGCCATCACCGGCGCGCCTTTCAGGCGCGGCACACCGGTCACGATGGCCGTGTTGCCTTCCATTTCAATCTTCGCGCCCATGCGCTGCAATTCGTAAACGTGCATGAAACGGTTCTCGAAAATCGTTTCCGTGACCGTGCCGCTGCCTTCGGCCACCGCGTTCATGGCGATGAACTGCGCCTGCATGTCCGTGGGGAACGCCGGATACGGCGCGGTGCGCACCGTGACGGCCCGGGGACGCCTGCCCTGCATGTCGAGACTGATCCAGTTCGGTCCGGTTTCGATGACGGCGCCGGTATCGCGCAGCTTGTCGAGCACCGCCTGCAACAGGTCGGGGCGCGTGTTGCGCAGGCGCACGCTGCCGCCGGTCATGGCGCCGGCGACCAGATAGGTTCCGGTTTCGATGCGGTCGGGGATGACCTCGTGCACGGCGCCGTGCAAACGCTGCACGCCCTCGATGGCGATCTCGTCCGTGCCCGCGCCCGTGATGCGCGCGCCCATGGAGTTGAGACAGCGGGCGAGGTCGGCCACTTCCGGTTCGCGCGCGGCGTTTTCGATGATCGTGGTGCCATCCGCCAGCGTCGCCGCCATCATGATGTTCTCCGTGCCCGTGACGGAAACGAGATCCATGAAAATGCGCGCGCCCTTCAGGCGTTTCGCCTTGGCGCGGATATAGCCGCCATCGAGATTGATCTCCGCGCCCATGGCCTGCAAACCCTTGATGTGCAGGTTCACCGGGCGCGAACCGATGGCGCAGCCGCCGGGTAGCGACACCTCGGCCTCGCCGAAACGCGCCAGCAGCGGGCCCAGCACCAGGATCGAGGCGCGCATGGTTTTCACCAGTTCATACGGGGCGCATACCGAGGTGTTCTGGCTCGAGTCGGCTTCAATCACCATCTTGTCGCCGACCACCAGGCGCACGCCCATGCGGCCGAGCAGTTCCATGGTCGTGGTGATGTCCTGCAGGTGCGGCACGTTGCCGATGCTCACCGTCTCGCTGGTCAGCAGCGAGGCCACCAGCACCGGCAGCGCGGCATTCTTCGCGCCCGAGATTTTTATCTCGCCGCGCAGTGCGCTGCCGCCCGTAACTATCAGTTTGTCCATGTATGCAAATTCTCTTTGCCGCAAAAAAACAAAAGCCGCCAGCAGGCGGCTTTTGTCCGGTCAATACGGCCGACGTTCAACCCGTCGCCTTGGCAACCAGCTTCTGCAGCTCGCCCTTCTGGAACAGCTCGGTCATGATATCACAGCCTCCGACCAGTTCGCCGTTGACGTACAGCTGGGGAAAGGTCGGCCAGTTCGAGTATTCCTTGAGGCCCTGGCGGATTTCCGGGTCCATCAAGATGTCGTAGCTGGTGTATTTCGCCCCGCAGGCGCCCAGCATTTGCGTCGCCTTGGCGGAAAAACCGCATTGCGGGAACTGCGGCGTGCCCTTCATGTAGAGCACGATTTTGTCGCCGGAAAGCTGCTCGCGGATTCTGTCTTGTACGTTCATGCCGTCCTCTTGTCGCTTCAGTGAAAGGGATGCTGCCGGTCGGGCCTGCGTCATTCGCCGGGCGTCAGGGTACGCAGGGATAGCGCGTGAATCTCGTTGCCCATTTTGCCGCCCAGCGTGCGGTAAACAATCTGGTGTTGCTGCAGCATGCTTTTGCCGGCGAATTCGCTGGCGACCACCTCGGCCTCGAAGTGATGGCCGTCGCCGGTCACCGATACGCGCGCGCCCGGCAGGCCGCGCTCGATCATCTGCTTGATTTCTTCCGGTTGCATCATTGCTGCCTCATTATGCGGCCGCTCCCGGCCATTTCAAGAGATATACCCTTAAGGGATAGGAAACCGCGGCGTGATGCGCCGGCCCGGCCCCGTTGATCATATATATGAGAGAAGGAACGTGCGCAACCGGCGGGTCTCCCTTCATGGACCGGTCAGTGCCGGCTCGGTTCCCGGCGGCCGCATGACGCTCCCCGACGGCAGGGTTTCAGTCGCGCAGCTTGTAACCGCTCCCGAGCAACAGCAGCGTGACGCTGGACAGAACCGCCAGGAACAGCGCCACGATCACGAGGCTGTGGGACGGCACGACGTCGGACACGCCGAAGAAACCGTAACGGAAGCCGTCGATCATGTAGAAAAACGGGTTGAAATGCGACAGCTTCTGCCAGAACACCGGCAGTGAATGGATCGAGTAGAACACTCCGGAAAGGAACGACAGGGGCAGGATGATGAAATTCTGGAACCCGGCCAGCTGATCGAACTTCTCGGCCCAGACGCCGGCGATGACGCCGAGAGCACCCAGGCTGGCGCTGCTCAGCAGCATGAACAGCAGGATGAAACCCGGGTGCTTGACAGGCACGGCCGTGAAAACCAGCGCCACCAGATACACCCCCACACCCACCAGCACCGCGCGCACTACCGCCGCCAGCACAAACGCCAGAAAAAATTCCAGGTGCGACAGCGGCGTGAGCAGCATGAACACGATATTGCCCGTGACCTTGGACTGAATCAGGCTCGAGGAGCTGTTGGCGAAGGCGTTCTGTATCACCGACATCATGACGAGACCGGGGATCAGGAACATGGTGTAGCTCACGCCGGGAAAGGCCTGCACCCGCCCCTCGAACACCTGCCCGAACACCAGCAGGTACAGCAGCGCCGTGATGACCGGGGCGATCAGGGTCTGCAGCAGCACCTTGCCGAAGCGCAGCACTTCCTTGTAAAAAAGGGTATAGAACCCGATCAGATTCATATTAATTATGGAACCACAGATAAACGCGGATTTATATTAAGATGAACGCAGATAAAACAAGAATTGATATGAGCTAATCCGCGTTTATCTCTTTTTTCATCTGCGTTCATCAGCGTTTCAAAAATATTAAATGCAATAATCACGTCTATTTGCCCCGCGTCAGCTCCACGAACACGTCCTCCAAATCGGCGCCTTCCATGTTGAGGTCGGTGATCACGGCACCATGGGCGCGCAAGGCGTCGAGCACCGCCATGACGGAGTCGGTGCCCTTGTCGAGCTGCAACTCGACCATGTGGCCGTCACGGCGCCGGACTTTTTGCTCCAGCGCCCCGGGCAGGCCCGCCAGCGGCTGTTCGGTGGTGACGCAGACCCGGCGCGTGCGGCCGATGCCCCGCGCCAGCAGCGCCGGCTTGGTATCGAGCGCGACCAGCCTTCCGCGATTCAGGATGGCGATGCGATTGCACAAGGCCTCGGCCTCCTCCAGGTAATGCGTCGTCAGCACGATGGTATGGCCCTCGCTGTGCAGGCGGCGGATGAAGGCCCACAACGACTTGCGCAGCTCCACGTCCACGCCCGCGGTCGGCTCGTCCAGCACCACCACCTCCGGCCGGTGCACCAGCGCCTGGGCGATCATCACGCGCCGCTTCATGCCGCCGGATAGTGCGCGCATGTTGGCGCCGGCCTTCTCGGTCAGCATCAGCGCCGCCAGCAGCTCGTCGATCCAGGCGTCGTTTTTGTGCAGGCCGAAATAACCCGACTGGATGCGCAACACCTCGCGCACGTTGAAAAAGGGATCGTAGGTCAGTTCCTGCGGCACCACGCCGATGAGACGACGGGCTTTCCGGTAGTCCGTCACCACGTCATGGCCCAGCACGCTCACGCGTCCGGCATCGAAACGGGTCAGTCCCGCCACGATATTGATCAGGGTGGATTTGCCGGCGCCGTTGGGGCCCAGGAGACCGAAGAATTCCCCGCGCTCGACGGCGAGGTCTATGCCGTCGAGCGCGTGGACGCGGGGATAGCGCTTGTGCAGCCCGGAAATCGAGATTGCCGACACAAAATTATGAATAGACAGGATTTACAGGATTAACAGGATTGAAAAGAAAAAATCACTAAAAAATTCCAAGATTTAATCCTGTAAATCCTGCTAATCCTGTCCATTTTTGATTCTAAAAACCTGGGTAAGACCGTTCACACGGATCAGCTGCCGTACCTGCTCCGGGATGTTGGCAAAAACGATCTCGCGCTGCGCGGCGCGCGCCCGTTGCAACCATTCGATCATCAGCGCCAGGCCGGCGCTGTCAGCCAGCGAGATTCCCTGCATATCGATCGTCACCGGCTGCGGGTCGCCCTGAAGCACGGTGCCGATGTGCTCCTGAAACCGGGGCACGGTCTGAAACGTCAGCTGCCCGGACAGTTCGAACACGCCTCCGCCGCGAGGCGCAAACCCGTTCTCGCTCACGGTGTGGCGCCCGCCTTGCCGTCCGCCTTGCCGCCGTTGGAAGCCGTCTTGCCGGTGGCGGCGGCCTTGTTGTCCTGCGCCAGGCTCGCGATCAGGGCGTCGAGGCCTTCCTTCTGCGCGCGCGTGGCATAAGTCGTTTGATACGTCGATACCAGGCTCGCGCCCTCGATCGTCACGTCATACACCTTCCAGGTGTTGTCGGTGCGGTAGAAACCGTATTGGATGGCGATCGGTGGCCCGCCATCCTTGCGGCGGACCTCCGACCTCACCGTGGCGGTGCGGTCATCCGGGCTGGCATGAAACGGCAGGTAGACGATCTCTTCGTCGTTGTACTTGAGCAGCGCCGTGGCGTAGGTACGCACCAGCAGGTCGCGAAACTCGGCGACGAACCGCGCGCGCTGGTCCTCGCTGGCCGCGCGCCAATGGCGTCCCAGCACGGTGCGCGACATGGCGCGGAAATCGAAATGCGTCAGGACATGCTCGTCCACCATGGCGTAGAGCTTCTTGTGATCACGGCCGTACTCGGCCTTGTTGGCCTTGAGCAGGGCCACGATCTTGTCGGTGGCGTTGCGCGCGATCTGGTCCGGCGCCAGCTCCGCCGCCTGGGCGGGGAAGGCCAGAACCAGAAACAGGATGACGGGGATAATTCTGTTCATGGGCGCTCCTTGGCGACGCGCTATTTGGGCGGCTCGGCTTCGCTGGCCTTGTTGAAGATCACCTGCCCGACCAGTTTTTCGAGCACCAGGGCCGATTGCGTGCGCAAAATGGTGTCGCCATCCTTTAGATAGACTTCCTCGCCGCCGGGTTCAATGCCGATATACTGATCGCCCAGCAGCCCCGAGGTCAGGATGTTGGCGGTGCTGTCCGCCGGGATGTTCTTGTACTGCCCGTCGACATCCATCGTGACAATGGCCTGATACTTGTTGCTGTCAAACGCAATGCCCGTGACCCGCCCGACACGCACCCCGGCAACCGTCACGGCCGCCTTTACCTTCAGACCGCCGACGTTGTCGAAGTTCGCCTTGATCTTGTAACCGTCGACAACGTCCGCGGTGGTGAGGTTGCCGACCTTGAAGGCAAGCATGGCCAGCGCCAGGATTCCCGCCGCCACGAACAGCCCGACCCACAATTCCAGCGTATTTCTTTTTAACATGATCAGACGTCTCCCAGAGTCAAAGCGGTCAAGACGAAATCCAGACCCAGCACCGCGAGTGAAGAATATACCACCGTGCGATTGGTGGCGCTCGCCACGCCCTCCGACGTCGGCACCGCGTCATAACCCTCGAACACCGCGATCCAGGTGCACACCACGCCGAACACGAGGCTTTTGACAACACCATTCAGAATATCGTCGTAAAAGTCGACGCCGTTTTGCATCTGCGACCAGAAAGCACCGGCATCCACGCCCAGCAGACCGACGCCGATCAAATGCCCGCCCAATACGCCGATGGCGGAAAACAGCGCCGCCAGCAAGGGCATGGCGATCACGCCGCCGAGGAAACGTGGCGCAATGAGGCGCGTGACGGGATTAACCGCCATCATCTCCATGCCGGCGAGCTGCTCCGTCGCCTTCATCAGTCCGATCTCCGCCGTCAGCGCCGAACCGGCGCGGCCGGCGAACAACAGCGCCGTCACCACCGGCCCGAGTTCGCGTACCAGTGACAACGCTACCAGCAAACCGAGCGAGTTGGCTGAACCGAACTTGACCAGCGTATTGTAGCCCTGCAAGCCGAGCACCATGCCGACGAACAGACCCGATACCAGGATAATCAGGAGCGTGAGCACGCCGACGGCGTAGACCTGCTGCACCACCAGATAAAAACGCCGCAGCAGTTCCCACGAGCCGGTGACAACTTCGTAGAGAAACATCGAGGCGCGGCCGAGGCGCTCGACGCTGTTGATCACGATGCCGCCGAGGGTGCGAATGGTGTTCATGCGACGTTTTTCATCAGGTCTTCAACATAGTCACCGGCCGGATACTGGTACGGCACCGGACCGTCGGGAAGTCCGTCCATGAACTGGCGGACATGCTCGGAGCCGGACTTCTGCACCTCGGCCGGCGTGCCCTCGCCGATGATCCGCCCATCGCCGATGAGATAGGCGTAATCGGAGATCATGCAGGTCTCGGCGACGTCGTGCGAAACCACGATCGATGTGATACCGAGACTCTGGTTGAGTTCACGAATGAGTTTGGCGATCACGCCCTTGGAGATCGGGTCAAGACCGGTGAACGGCTCGTCGTACATGATCATCATCGGTTCCAGCGCGATCGCGCGCGCCAGCGCCGCGCGCCGCTGCATGCCGCCGGAAAGTTCCGAAGGCATGAGATCGCGCGCGCCGCGCAGGCCCACGGCCTCCAGCTTCATCAGCACCACCTTGCGCAGCAGCGATTCCGGCAATTTGGTGTGCTCGCGGATGGGGAACGCCACATTTTCGAACAGGGAAAGATCGGTCAACAGCGCGCCGGACTGAAACAACATGCCCATGCGCTTGCGCAGTTCAAAGAGCTCTTTGGTTTTGAGATCGGGCACCGATTGGCCGTCCACTGTCAACGTGCCACGGTCCGGCTTGATGCGCCCGCCGATGAGATTCAGCAACGTGGTTTTACCAGAACCGCTGCCACCCATGATGGCGGTAACCTGACCCCGGCGGATCGGCATATGGATACCCTTGAGAATCGGGCGTTCGCTGCGGGAAAAATGAACATCCTGTATGTCCACCAGGACTTCACTGCCGGCTGCACCGTTACGGGACTGGCTCAATCCGCCTTCCTTTTCGCGATTCCGGGCGGAACGCCCGGTTGAGGTCGACACATTCTATTCAATCCGGGCGGCTTGTGTCAGCCATTTATCCGTCGGTCTTTGCCGGGTGCGCGTGGACCGACGTCGCCGCTACGAACGCACGCGATTCCTGATCAGGTCGTCCACCACCGAGGGATCGGCCAGGGTCGTGGTGTCACCGAGATTGTCGAGCTCGTTGGCCGCGATCTTGCGCAGGATGCGGCGCATGATCTTGCCGGAACGGGTCTTGGGCAGGCCCGGCGCCCACTGGATGGCGTCGGGCGTGGCCATGGGGCCGATCTCCTTGCGCACCTGCTGCACCAGTTCTTTTCTCAGGGCTTCGCTGGATTCCACGCCGACCTTGAGGGTGACGTAACAATATATACCCTGACCCTTGATGGCGTGCGGACAACCGACCACCGCCGCCTCGGCCACCGTGGGATGCAGCACCAGCGCGCTTTCCACCTCGGCCGTGCCCAGACGGTGCCCGGAGACGTTCAGCACGTCGTCCACGCGCCCGGTGATCCAGTAATAACCGTCCTTGTCGCGGCGCGCGCCATCGCCGGTGAAATACATGCCCGGGTAGGTCCTGAAATAGGTGTCGACGAAGCGTTGATGATCGCCGTACACCGTGCGCATCTGTCCCGGCCAGGGACGGGTAATCACCAGGTTGCCGCTGCACTCGCCTTCGAGCAGCTTGCCCTTGTCGTCCATGATCGCCGGCATCACCCCGAAGAACGGACGCGTCGCCGATCCCGGCTTGAGCCGGGTCGCGCCCGGCAGCGGCGTGATGAGAATGCCGCCGGTCTCGGTCTGCCACCAGGTATCCACGATCGGCACGCGCGCGTCGCCGACCACGTGGTAATACCATTCCCAGGCTTCGGGATTGATCGGTTCGCCGACGGTACCGAGCAGTTTCAGCGACTGGCGCGAGGTGCGCTTCACCGGCGCCTCGCCCTCGCGCATCAGCGCGCGGATCGCCGTCGGCGCGGTATAGAAGATGTTCACCTTGTGCTTGTCGATCACCTCCCAGAAGCGCGAGGCGTTGGGATAGGTCGGCACGCCTTCGAACATGAGCGTGATCGCGCCGTTGCACAGGGGTCCATAGACTATATAAGTGTGTCCCGTGACCCAGCCGACATCCGCGGTGCACCAGTAGATGTCGCCATCGTGATAATCGAAGATGAGCTTGTGCGTGATGGCGGCATAGACCAGGTAGCCGCCGGTGGTGTGCAACACGCCCTTGGGCTTGCCGGTCGAGCCGGAGGTATAAAGAATGAACAGCGGGTCCTCGGCGTCCATCTCCTCCGGGGCGCAATCCGCGGAGCTTTGCGCCATTTGCTCGTGATACCACACGTCACGCCTGGCGTCCCAGGCGATCTTGTCGCCGGTGCGCCGGACGACGATCACGGTATGCACATTCGGGCAGTGCGTGAGCGCGTCATCGGTGTTGGCCTTGAGCGGGACTTTCCTGGCGCCACGCACGCCCTCGTCGGCGGTGATCACCACGCGGCAGTCGGAATCGAGGATGCGGTCCTTGAGCGACTCGGGCGAGAATCCGCCGAACACCACCGAGTGCACCGCGCCGATGCGCGCGCAGGCCAGCATGGCCGCCGCCGCCTCCGGAATCATGGGCATGTAGATGCAGACGCGGTCGCCCTTCTTCACGCCGCGGCGCTTCAGGACATTGGCGAGCTTGCATACCTCGGCATGCAATTCGCGATAGGTGATCTTTTTGTCTTCCCTGGGGTCGTCGCCTTCCCAGAGGATGGCGGTCTGGTTGCCGCGCTTCTCCAGATGGCGGTCGAGGCAGTTCCAGGAAACGTTCAGCTTGCCGCCCTCGAACCACTTGATGTGCAGATTTTTGGCGTCGTAGCTCCAGTTGCTGACCTGGCTCCAGGGCTTGGACCAGGTGACGAAGGCCCTGGCCTGCTCGGCCCAGAAGCCGTCGGGGTCTTTCACCGAGCGTTCGTACATCTCCAGGTATTTGCCGTTGTCGATGTGTGCGCGCCTGACGACATCGGCGGGGACGTCATAAATCTTCTCTTCGGACATGACTCGCCCTCCTCATTAACTATTTATTACATCCGGTTGACGCCGATTGTGCACAGGCAGGCGCATTGGCTCAAGCCATGACGCCAAACCCTTGTCCCGCCACGCGCCACGCCGCACAATGGGCGCCCCTGCACCGGTGGAATACCGTCCCGTGAACATGGATGCCTGGCGTCATTACCTGCGCGCCCGACTGTACCGGCTTCTCAAACAGCCCGAACGGGCCATCGCCGAACTGCGCGCGGCGCTGGGCCTGGACCCGAGTTTCGCGCGCGCGGCGCACGCGCTGGCCTATTTGCTGGTCGGACGCGGCGACCTCGACAGGGCATTGCCGCTGCTGGAACAAACCGCTGCTCTGCGGCCGCGGGACGCCGGCGTCTGGTACAACCTCGGTTTCGCGCACGACCATAACAAAAACCCGGCCCGTGCCATCGACGCCTTTCGCGAAGCGGTGCACCTGAGCCCGCGGTTCGATCAGGCCTGGTACGGCCTGGGGCGCTGCCACGCCGCGCTCGGCCAGCTCGACGATGCGATCAAGGCCCTCGAGGAGGCGGCGCGCCTGCAGCCCACAAAAGGGCATGCCTGGTATGAGCTCGCCCTGGTGCACCACCGCCGGCATGAGTCCGACCGGGTACGCGACATCGCCGAGCATCTGAATCGCTACGACCGCCACGCGGCGCGCAAACTCATCCTCGATACCCAGCGCACCGACCTCGCCCACCTCGTCTCCGATCTCCGGGCCTGAGCCCGGCCTTTTCAGGGGCCCGGCGGTGGGCCAGGGTTGGACGAACCGGTGTCCTGTTTCAGCACCTGACAGGCGGGATGCTCCGGCTGGCTGTTGCACTGCACGAGCTTTTCAACCGTAAGCGCCACCCATATCCCCGCTACCAGAAAGAACGCCACGAATGGGACATGCATATCGGCAACGAAGCGCGGCGTGATGAAGCGCGTGGCACGGACCACGGGTGAGGTAACGACCTTGATGGTACGGTAAAACACATTCTGTTCGCGGCCGGCGCCGGCCAGCAGGTACAAGACCCCCTGCCCCAGCAACGCGAGCCCGGCAATCTCCGCCAGCGCCTTCAGTATCACGATTAAAGTCAGCATAAGATCTTTATAACCACAGAAAGAAAAGAACAAAGGGCCCGCGCGAGCGGGCCCTTTGCGGTTGGCACAACCGGAAGTCAGGTCGCGCGCGTGTCGATATCACCCTTGAGATGCGGATAACGCACGTGCTCGATGAGTTCCTGCGTTTTCGCGTCCGGCGCCGGCGTCAGCAGGCTCACGATGATGATCACCGCAAACCCGAGCGGCACGCCGAAGATACCGGCCGAGATCGGGTTGATCCCGAACCACAGGTTGTCGGCGATCGGCGAGGTCACGCCGAACACACCGCGCAGCCACGGCTGGGTCGTCGCCATGTAGTAGAAGGTGATGCCCAGACCCGAAGCCATGCCGAGAATCGCGCCCCACGACGACGCCCGTTTCCAGAAGATGCCGAGCACCAGCGCCGGGAAGAACGCCGCCGCCGCGAACGAGAACGCCGCCGACACCAGGAACAGGATGTCCGCCGGTTTCTGCGACGCCACCGTCGCCGCGATCGCCGCCACCACCAGCAGCAGCATCTTGGCGATGGTGAGACGGCGCTTGGTCGACGCATGCGGGTCGATCATCTTGTAGTACACGTCGTGCGACAGCGCGTTGGCGATGGTGAGCAGCAGGCCGTCCGCGGTCGACAGCGCCGCCGCCAGACCACCGGCCGCCACCAGGCCCGAGACCACGTACGGCAACCCCGCAATTTCCGGCGTCGCCAGCACGATGATGTCCTGGCCCAGCACGATCTCGGCGAGCTGTACGATGCCGTCACCGTTCAGGTCCTTGATCGACACCAGCGCCGGGTCCACCGCCGCCCACGATGCCACCCATCGAGGCAGGTCGGCGAAATTCGAGCCGACGAGGTGCGCGTACACGTCGAACTTCACCAGCACCGCCAGCGAGGGCGCGGTGAAATACAGCAGGAAGATGAAGAACAGCGACCATCCGACCGACTGGCGCGCCTCCTTCACCGAGGGCGTGGTGTAGTAGCGCATGAGGATGTGCGGCAAGGCCGCCGTGCCGACCATGAGACAGAAGACCAGCGCGAGGAAATTGAGCCGCGCGGTGTTGCGCGCGGCATCATCCTTGCCCACGAAGGCCTCGGCATGCGGGCGCGGAGGCACGGCACGCGCCGCGAGACCCTTCTCCTTGGTCCATTGTGCCTTGGCGGCGTCCACGTCTTTCGGGAACGCGGCGACGGCCTTTTCAGCAGCGGCGATCTGGTCCGGGGCCGTGTTGGCGGCCTTGAGATCGGCCAGTTTCTTTTCCAGCGCGGTCTTGTCCGCGGCATAGGCCGCGGCCGGGTCCTTGAGCTTGGCCTCGGCGTCCGCGGCCTTGGCCTTCAGGATATTCCGAACCTCGATTTCTTTCGGGTCGTCCTTGATCACTTTTTCGCGTTCAGTCACTTTCTCCAGCGCGTAGCCGTAGGAAAGCTGCGGAATCGGGAATTTCGTTATCTGAACCGACAGCCACACCACCGGCAGCAGGTAGGCGATGATCAGGATGATGTACTGCGCCACCTGCGTCCAGGTCACCGCACGCATGCCGCCGAGGAACGAGCACACCAGAATGCCGCCGAGACCCACGAACACGCCGACGCCGAACTCGAGCCCGGTAAAGCGCGAGGTGATGAGGCCGACACCGTAAATCTGCGCCACCACGTAGGTGAAGGAGCACAGGACCGCGGCGAATACGCCGATACTGCGCGCCGTATGGCCGCCGTAGCGCGCACCGAGGAAGTCCGGAATCGTGAATTGACCGAACTTGCGCAGGTAGGGTGCGAGGAACAGCGCCACCAGCACGTAACCGCCGGTCCAGCCCATGATGAAGGCCAGGCCGTCATAGCCCTGGATGTAAAGGCCGCCGGCCATGCCGATGAACGACGCCGCCGACATCCAGTCGGCGCCGGTGGCCATGCCGTTGAAGAACGCCGGCACCCGCCGGCCCGCGACGTAGTACTCGGCCACGTCCGCGGTGCGGCTCATGATGCCGATCATGGCGTACAGGCCGACGGTGGCGAACAGGAAGCAATAGCCGATCCAGCGGTTGGGCAGGCCCATCTGTTCGGCGATCGCCAACAGGATGACGAAAATGATGAAGCCGCCGGCGTAGAGGCTGTAATATTTCTTGAGCGACTGGGTGAATTGCACCTGGGTTTGCGTAGCCATTAGCCTTCTCCTTCTGCGACGTCATACTCTTTGTCGAGTTTGTTCATGCGAATGGCGTAATAGAAGATCATGATGACATAGATGATCAGCGAACCTTGCGCCCCCATGTAGAAACCAAAAGGGAAACCGAATATGACCAGCTCATTGAGCTCGCGCGCATACCAGCCCACGACGTAGGTCACCACAAACCAGATCGCAAGCAGAATGGCTGTCATCTTGACGTTTCTTCGCCAGTACTCCTTGTGCCGTTCAGACAGTTGCATGATTATCCTCCAGGTTGTTTGCCAAATAATTCATGGGCAGGACGCCGTTGTCCCGCGCGTCATGCCCCTCCCGCCCCGCCCCCGGGAACAAGCCTTGCCTGCTGCTCGCATACGGCGTGCAGCATGCTCACGGTACTGAGCTCGCGCGCGCGGGCGCGCGCGAGCAACACCAGAAAAAGTTCGGCGGTCACGAAGGCGTCGTCCACCGCGCGGTGGCGCGCCCCCGCGCGCAAACCGAAATAACCGAGCCAGTCGTCCAGGCTCGCGTGCGGCAGGCGCGCGCCCGGCACCAGCGCCGGCGCCAGCAGCGCCAGGTCGAGCCAGGGATTGGGCAGCCGCACACCCAGCGTTTCGCGCAGGTCGCGGTCCAGCATGGCCTGGTCGAAACCGGCGTGAAACGCCACCAGCGTATGCTTGCCGGTGAATTCAAGAAACTGCATCAGCGATTCCTCCGGCGGCCTGCCCGCGGCCTGCGCCTGCGGGCCGATGCCGTGAATCAGGATGTTGTCGCGCGCGCTCGCCTCATCGCGCCGCAAAATGGTTGCGTAATTTTCGCCCGCGCAGACCCGCTGCGCCTCCACGACGCAGGCGCCGATGGAAAGCAGCCGGTCCTTGCGCGTATCGAGTCCCGAAGTCTCGACGTCCACGACAATGAACCGGGCCTGCGTCAACGCCTGCTTTTCGCTGACCGCCGGCAATTCACGCCACGCGTCCAGGCGCTGCGCGTAACCCGCAGGCAGTTCGACGTGGGGACGGAAGAGTCGCGTGAGCCAGCTCATAGCTGATAATCCAGCGCCAGGCGCGCCTGCAATTTGCGCGCCTGACGGAAGGCCTCCTTGAGAATGCGCCGGTCGAGCTCGTTCAGGCTGTCCGGATTGACGCGATTGTCGAGCGCCAGGCCCTGACCCGCCTGAACCTGGTGCGCGCGCATGCGCAACAGGTAGATAAAGGCATGCGCGTCGCACCAGGCATCGGCTTCTTTCTCGCGCAGCGCGCCGATTCTGGCCGCGGCGCGGAAGCGGGCGATGGTGCCGGTCTCGGCGATACGGTTGGCGAGTGCGATGAGGCGCGCGCCGTCCATGAACGGCATACTGCCGTTCAGTTTCAGATCGATCGTGTCCGGGTGTTCGCCGCCGCTGGCGACGACAAAATCACGCACCAGCCCCAGCGGCGGCCGGTTGCGCAAGGCGTTCTCGGCCATCTGGCGCAGGAACGTGGTGTTGCTGGCCACGCGCTCCGCCACCCAGTGCTGCAATTCCTCCGCCGGCGCGCGCTCCCCGTAAATGGCGCGGAAATCGAAAAAGATGCTGGCATTCAGCAAATGCTCCGGCGTACCGTGCTCGATCCATTCGAAAAAACGGGCCTTCCATTCCTCGAGGCTCAGGCAGCATTCGGGATTGCCGGCCATGATATTGCCGCGGCACAGCGGATAGCCGCAGGCATCGAGGGCCTGGTTGATCTTTTGCGCCAGCGGCAGCAATTCCCCGCGCACATCCTGCGCGCTCCGGCCGTCCGGCGGAATGAAAAGCATGCCGTTGTCCTGGTCGGTCTTGAGCGTTTGTTCCTGGCGCCCCTCGCTGCCGAACGAGAGCCAGGTGAACGCCGGCGGGGGTGCGCCGGCCTCGGCAACACACAGACTGATGACGCGCCGGGTAATGTGATCGTTGAGCAGCGTGATGATCTGCGTCAGCTGCGCCACCGATGCGCCCTGCACCAGCATCTGGTCGATGACGCGATGGATGTCACGGCCAAAACGCGTCAGCGCCGCGATATCCGGGGCGTGCGTGATGGAACGGCTCAGCTGCACCAGTCCCACGCGTTGCAGCGAGAACAGATCGCGCTCGGAGACCACGCCGGCCAGGCGACCGTCCTCCACCACGCACACGTGGCCGAAACCCATGCGCGCCATCAGCGCTGCGGCTTCGTACACCGCCGCCTGCGGCGGCAAGGACAGCGGACGCCGTGTCATGACCTGCTCGATGGGGGATTCCAGGCTGATACCGGAAGTGGCCACGCGTCCCAGCAGGTCGTGCAGCGTGAACACGCCCAGCGGTTGTTGTTCCGTGTCCGTGATGACGATGGAACCGACGCGCTCCTTATTCATGGATTGCAGCGCCTCGCGGATCGGCGTTTGCGGCAGGCAGGCGACCGGGGCGCGGCGTATCAGGCTCGACAGCGGCGCGTTCAGCGAGGCCTCGCCGGTGGAGGCCGCGGTCGCCAGGCTGGCCTGCACGCCCTGCAGGGCCTGATCCAGCAGGTTCGCGAGACGGCGCGTGCAGAAATCGTGAAACACCGGGCTCAAGCCGAGCAGCTTGTCGAAGTCCTCGTGCTCGAGCTCGAGGCAGAAGGTGTCTTCGACGGCGCGGTGCAGCGTGCGCACCGGTCGCCGCGCGAGCAACGCACCGATGGGAAAACATTCACCCGCCACCAGTTCCCAGGCGCCGTCCTCGGATGGACCGGCATCGTCGCCGGTCTCGCCGCGCACACGGCCCTGCTTGATGATGTAGAAATGACCGGCGGCCCCGGAGGCGGGTTCCGTGATCACTTCATCCCTGGCGTAAAAACCGAGGCGGAGATGTTGGGCGAGAAATTCGAGGTGCGCCGGCGCCATGCGATCGAACGGCGCGTGACGCAGTAAAAATTCAACGACCGGTGCCAGCGCATTACGAGCCACCGCCGGTCCTGAAGCACTGCTGTCGGATCGCGAACTCAATTCCACGCACACAGCCCTTTAATTAATAGCAGGGATTTATGGCTTGCACTGAATTGGTGCGATACAGGTTAGCAAGAATCGCGGCCGGGGAACAATGGTTTCCTTGTGCTCGCGAGCGCGCTGACGCGGCTGAGCTATCCTAACGGCATGCAGCTGGATTTGTTCTACGAGTTGGCGGTACCCGATTTCGCCATGCGAAACGAGGCGCAAGTTTTCCACGACACACTGGAGGAACTGGTGCTTGCCGAAACCTGCGGATTTCGCGCCGCCTGGATCGTCGAACACCACTTTATGCGCGGGTATTCGCATTCCAGCGCGCCCGACCTGGTGCTGGCCGCCGCCGCGCAACGGACGCGGACACTGCGTCTGGGTCACGCCATCGTGCCCCTGCCGTTGCACCATCCGCTGCAGGTAGCCGAACGGCTCGCCACGCTCGATGTGCTCTCCAACGGCCGCCTCGAGTTCGGATTCGGGGGCGCCCTTTCGCCGCACGAATACGCCGCCTTCGGCATCGACATGAATGACAGCCGTGGAATGGTGGAGGAATCGCTGGCCATCCTGCGGCAGGGGTTTACGGGAATGCCGGTGCATTTCGCCGGCAGGCATTTCAAGGTGGAAAACGCCGAGATATTGCCGAAGTGCGTGCAGCAACCGCATCCCCCCTTATGGATGGCGGCAGCGAGCCCCGACAGTTTCGAGCTGGCGGCGCAACTCGGCGTCGGCGTGCTGGTCGGTCCGTTCAAGCCATGGTTCATGGTGCAGTCCGACATCGAGCGCTACCACGCCGCCTGGAAAAAATATCAGGGCGATACGGAAGAACCCGCGCGCGTCGGCATGACGCTGGGGCTGATGTGCCTGGAAGACGGCCAGCGGGCGCGTGAGCTGGCCAGCCTGCATATCACCTGGTTTTACCGGGAACTGCTGAAACAGACCGCGCCACTGCTGAAGCAGATGCACGCCGACCATGAATACTACAAGAAAGCCGGTTCCCTGAAGTCTCTGCTGGAAAAAACCCTGAACCTCACCGCGCTGGAAACGCTGGGCATGGTGGTCGCCGGCGATCCCGCCCATTGCCGCCGGCAGCTTGAAACCTGGCGCGGCGCCGGCGTGGATCATCTGCTGTGCGCCATCAGTGCCGGCGGGATTCCCTCCGAGGCGGCCCAGGCCTCCATGCGCATCCTGGCCGACCAGGTGATCCCGCATTTCGCCAGTTGAGCCGGTGACATGGGCGACATCGTCAAATTCAGGAAACCGTCGCTACGGAAAAAGGCCGAGGGCAAAACGCTGTGCAAAAGCGGCTTTCACCGGTGGAAAGTCGTGACCGAAAAGAAATTCGACGTGAAACGGGGCAAGCTGGTCACATTGCTGCGCTGCGAGCGATGCGGGGAAGAACAGGCAAAACTGCTCTAGAATTTCTTAGTCTACGTAGGGCGCAATAGCGCAGCGTATTGCGCCGCCATGCAATCATTAAGACGCGCTGTCGAGCATTACGCCTGCCCCGCACCCAGCGCGCGCACTTGTTCGAGCCATTGCTTGCGCCGGGCCTCAGTCGAGTTTTTCATCGGCCCGACTTCCGTGATTCGTACCGGCCGGATGCCGCAGAATTCCAGGATGGTCTTCTTCATGGTGTTGTGGCCGGGGCGGCCGAAATACCAGCGGTAAATCCAGGACGGCGTATTGAGCGTGACGATCAGGCGCGCGCTGCGGCCGCTGAGCAGCTTGTCCCACAGCAACGACTTTTCCCGGAAATTCACGGCGAAGCCCGGCAGGAATGCCCGCTCGATGAAACCCTTTAATAACGCCGGAATGGTGCCCCACCAGATGGGATAAACGAACACCAGATGGTCGGCCCATTTGATCGCCTGCTGCGCATCCGCCAGATCGGGCTCGAGCTCGGCCAGATGCGCCAGACTGGTGGTCGCCAGCGGATCGAACTTGAGATCGCCCAGGTACAGCTCCTTCACATCCGCGCCGGCGGCGCGCGCACCTTCGACATATGACTGCATCAACGCGCCGCCGTAGCTGTGGCGCTGCGGCTGGCCGAGTATCACCAGAATTTTTTTCGGCATAAATCCCTTCTGTCCGCCCCGTGACCGTTACAGGAAGTTTACTTTACCGAGTCGCAGGTACAGCGGCCAGCGCACGGTTTGCCGCGTCAGCGGGTCGCCCCAGGTTTTCGCCAGCAGGCGGTGCACAATGAGAAGCGGGTTCTGCTCGTTCTTTTGCTCGAATCGCCGTGTCGCCGACCAGGTATGGAGATAACCCATGAACTCGTTCAGGTCCCATTCCGCCTTGATGTAAAACTCCGGCGCCGGCAGTTCGGCGAAGGGAAATGGAATGGTTTCGTATTTCTCATCGATGTAACGCCGCTCCGGCGGCCAGTAGGGTCCGACGATATTCGTATAATAATGTTGCACCACCCTGTCGACCGCGGGATTGACCCGGGTCAAACCGTAACACCAGATGGCGAGCATGCCATCAGGCTTCAGCACGCGCCTGACTTCCGGGTAGAACCGTTCCATGTCGAACCAGTGCACCGCTTGCGCCACCGTAACCAGGTCCACGCTGTGAGAAGGAATCTCGGTCTGCTCTGCCGGCGCCACGAAGTAGCTGACTTTTTCATGGCGCGCCGCGTTCTGAATCTGTTCCACGCTCGGGTCGGTGGCGATAATGCGATCAAAATATGCTACGAGTCCCAACGCTGCCTGTCCGCTGCCGGTGCCGCAGTCCCAGGCCAGTTCGTGCCGTTTCACGACCTTGGCGAGAAATTCATACAGCGCGGCCGGATAGTCCGGACGATAACGGGCGTAATCCACCGCGCGATCCGAAAAATGGTCTTTGAAACCCGCATTCATACGTTATTCATCCCTCCAGCAGTATCTTCTCCGCCTGTTCCAGCGCTTCGGGTGTGCCGAACAGCACCAGCACGTCGCCGGCAGCGAGCTTGGTCTCGGGCGAGGGCTCGGGACCGCGGATACCGCCGCGGCGCACGGCGCTGACGCTGACCCCGACCTCCTCCAGGTGCAGGTCGGCGATCAGCCTGCCCACCGCCTTCGCCCCGGCCGGCAGCTCGACGGAATGCAGGCGCTCCTGGTAGGCGTGCGCATCATTGCCGTCATCCGGGTACAGGCCGTGAAAAAACCCGCGCAACATGCGATAGCGATCGCTGCGCACGTTGCGCACGTGCCGCATGATACGCGATCCCGGCACGCCCATGAGCAGCAGCAGATGCGAGCCCATCATGAGGCTGCCTTCCAGGCTTTCCGGGACCACCTCGGTCGCGCCCGCGGCCTTGAGCCGGTCGAGATCGACGTCGTCCATGGTGCGCACGATCACCGGCATGTCCGGGCGCACGTGGCGCGTGATCTCGAGGATCTTCAGCGCCGAGGGCGTATTGTAGAAGCTGATCGCCAGCGCCGTGGCGCGATGCAGGCCGGCGGCCTCGAGCACGTCGCGGCGCGCCACGTCGCCGTACACCACCGGCTTGCCGGCGTCGCGCGCGTCGCGCACGCGCACCGGGTCGAGATCGAGCGCCAGGCTCGGGATGCCCTCCTGCTCCAGCATCCACGCCAGGTTCTGGCCGCTGCGGCCGTAACCGCAGATGATCACGTGCCTGTTGGCGCCGGTCGCCTCGGCGCGGATCTGGTCCAGGTTGCCCTCGCGCGAACGGGTGTAACCCGGCACCCAGCGCTTGGCGAGCCAGCCGTTGTAGCGCACGATCAGCGGCGCCAGCATCATGCTCAGGATGATCGCGGCCAGGACGATCTGCGAGGTCCGCGCACAGAAAAGCTGATGCTGGTTCGCCAGCAATATCAGGGCGAAGGCGAATTCGCCGACCTGCGACAGCACCAGGCCGGTGCGCAGGGCCACGCCGGTTTCCATGCCGAACAGCTTGCCCAATCCGAGAACGAGCAGCGTCTTGAAGACAATGATCGCGACCACGCTGGCGAGCACCCATGGCCACAGTTCCAGCATGATGCCCAGATCCAGCATCATGCCGATGGTCACGAAAAAAAGTCCGAGCAGGATGTCGCGAAACGGCAGGATGTCGCCTTCGACCTGATGCCGGTATTCCGTCTCGCCCATCATCATGCCGGCCAGGAACGCGCCGAGCGCCAGCGACAGGCCGGCCATCTCGGTGATCCAGGCGGCGGCCAGTGTCAGCAACAGCACCGCCAGCATGAAATACTCGCGCAACTTGGCGGAGGCCACCTCGTGGAAAAACGGGCGCAGCAGCCAGCGGCCGACGATGAATATGCCGACCAGTACGATAACGCTCTTCAGGAATGCCCAGCCGAGCGATATCCATACCGACTGCTCCAGGTTGCCGCCGAGCGCCGGGATCAGGATCAGGAACGGCACCACGATCAGGTCCTGAAACAGCAGCACGCTGATCGCATGGCGGCCATGGCGCGAGTTCTGCTCCAGCTGTTCGGTGAGCAGCTTGAGGACGATGGCGGTGGACGACATCGCCAACATGCCGCCGATGACGATGGCGCCCTCGGGCGGAACGTCGAACACCCAGGCGACCAGGCCGAATACCAGCGCGCTGATCAGCACCTGCGCGCCGCCAAGACCGAACACCATGGTCTTCATGGCGATCAGCTTGGGCAGCGAGAATTCCAGCCCGACGGTGAACATGAGGAACACCAGGCCGAACTCGGCGAGCGTGCGCGTGCCCTCCGTATCGGGAATCCAGCCCATGCCGTAAGGACCCACGACGATGCCGGCGCTGAGGTAGGCCAGGATCTGCGGCAGACGCAGATAACGGAACAGCGCGACCAGCACCACCGCCACACCGAGCAGGATCAGGATACTGTGAAAGCCAATCGGCTCCATGGGATAATCGCGGTTGTTCCGATATACTCCGCGAAAGATTACCCTAAGCCACCACAAATCGCGAAACGCATGAGCGCAACCTCTTCATTCGAGCAGCTGGGACGCGAGGTGATCCAGCTCGAGGCCGAGGCGCTGCAAACGCTGGCGACGCGCGTGGACAAACAGTTCGCCGACGCCTGCCGGCTGGTGCTTGCCTGCCAGGGGCGCGTGATCGTCACCGGTATGGGCAAGAGCGGACACATCGGCGGCAAAATCGCCGCGACGCTCGCCAGCACCGGCACACCGGCCTTCTTCGTGCACCCGGGCGAGGCCTCGCACGGCGATCTCGGCATGATCACGCCGGCCGACGTCGTGCTCGCCATCTCCAATTCCGGCGAGACCGCGGAAATCCTCACCATCCTGCCGATCATCAAGCGCATGGGCGTGAAACTCATCGCCCTGCTCGGCAACACCAACTCGAGTCTCGCCCGGCAGGCCGACGCCATTCTCTATGCCGGCGTCGAGAAAGAAGCCTGTCCGCACAACCTGGCGCCGACCGCCAGCACCACGGCGGCGCTTGCCATCGGCGACGCGCTGGCGGTGACGCTGCTCAAATCACGCGGTTTCACGCGCGAGGATTTCGCGCGCGCCCACCCGGCCGGAAGCCTGGGCCGGCGCCTGCTGCTGTACGTGAGTGACGTCATGCACACCGGCGCCGCCATTCCCCAGGTCGGCGAGGATGCGAACCTGCGCGAGGCGCTGCTGGAAATGACCGGCAAGGGACTGGGCATGACCGGCGTGGTCGACCGTCACGGCGCGCTGGCGGGAATCTTCACCGACGGCGATTTGCGCCGCGTGCTGGCGCGCGGCGTGGATGTTTACAACGCCAAAATCACCGATGTCATGACGCGCAATCCGAAAACCACGCGCGCCGACCGCCTGGCGGTGGAGATCGTGCAGCTGATGCAAACGCTGAAGATCAACGGCCTGTTCGTCGTGGACGACAAAAACCGCGTCCTGGGAGCACTCAACATGCATGACCTGTTTCGCGCCGGGATTATTTAGACTTTAAAAATGGAATTAACCGCCAAGTTATGGGTATTCAAAGATTGCTTTTCTTGGCGGTGTTGGCGTCTTGGCGGTTCAATATCTTAATAAATTATTCATCTGAAACATGAACCAGATTCTGACACCCGCATTCGAAGTAAATCCCAAGGTATTGGACCTGGCATCCAGGGTCAAGCTGTTGCTGTTTGACGTCGACGGCGTGCTCACCGATGGCCGGCTCGTGATCGGCGACGACGGCCTGGAATTCAAGGCATTCAATTCGCGCGACGGACATGGCATCAAGATGGTCCAACGCAACGGCATCGCCGTCGGCATCATCACCGGGCGCACCTCGCGGGTGGTCAAGCACCGCGTAAAGGACCTGGGAATCAAACACGTCTTCCAGGGTTGCAAGGAAAAACTGCCGGTGTACCAGAAGCTGATCAGGAAACTCAAACTGAAACCGGAGCAGACCGCGTATGTCGGTGACGATGTCGTGGACCTGCCGATCATGCTGCGGGTGGGCCTGGCGGTGACGGTGCAAAACGCGCACCCGCTGGTCAAGCAGCATGCCCACTGGGTCACGCCGAGCATCGGCGGCTACTGCGCGGCGCGCGAGGTGTGCGACATGCTGCTGCACGCCCACGGACTGTATCACGCCGAAATGCGACGCTACCTTGCCGCCGACAAGGAGCCTTCCGGCGGATGATCCTGGACGCCAAACGCCTCGCCATCGCCGCCACGCTGCTGCTGCTCGCGGCCGGTTCATGGTGGCTGACGCGCACGGTGGCGGTTCCGGAAAAGACCTTTGACGGCAAGCTGCGGCACGACCCCGATTACACCATCGAAAATTTCCATGCCACGGTCATGGACGAACGCGGCCAGCGGCGCTACACCCTCTCCGCCGTCCAGCTGATTCATTACGGCGATGACGGCAGCTCGGAACTGGAACAGCCCTATCTTGTCCAGTACCGCGAGGGCTCGGCGCCGCTTCACACCCGCGCCGACAGGGGCTGGATGCCGCAGGACAAAAGCGAAATACTTCTGCAAGGCAACGCGATTTCCGCGCGGGGGCGCGACCCGCGCAGTGCCGGTGGCGAAATCCGGGTGGACAAAATGAAAATTTTTCTCGACTCGTAACACAGATGACCCACCGCAACATTGCTCCCTTGAGACTGGTTGTTCTTTTCATGCTGTCGCTGCTGGCGGCGACCGTGGCGCAGGCCGCCAGTCTGGATGAAGACGAGCCGATTCGCGTCGACGCCCGTTCCGTGGAGGCCAACGACAAGACCGGTGCGGTGGTTTACAGCGGCAACGTCGTGGTGGAACAGGGCCGCCTGTCCATCCAGGCGGATCGCATCGAAGTCATCACGCGCAAGGGCAAGACCGAACTCGTGCGCGCCACCGGCAAACCGGCCAAGCTGCGCCAGCGCGCCGAAACCGCGAACGCGGAAATACGCGCCGAGGCCGATCGCGTGGATTACCATGTCTCCCTGAAAAACGTCGACCTGATCGGCCACGTGTCGCTGCGGCGCGGCGATGACCTGTTCACCGCCGATGTGCTGCACTACGATCTGAACACGAAAAGTCTGAACGCCGCAGGTGGCGACAAGGGCGAAGGCCGCGTGCATGCCGTGATCCAGCCCAAACAGACCGCCGACGGACCCGCGCCCGGCCCCTGAAAGCCCATGGACGACAGACACCAGACGAAACATCCCCGCCACAAGCGCGCGCCGGTCGCGCCGACGGCACCGGGCGCGCCCGTGAGCATGCTCGTGGCCGAGGGGCTTACCAAGGAGTACCGCGGTCGCCAGGTGGTCAAGGACGTCTCCCTGGAAATCCGCAGCGGCGAGATTGTCGGTCTGCTGGGTCCGAACGGTGCCGGCAAAACCACCTGCTTCTATATGATCGTCGGGTTGATTCCGATGGACCACGGAACCATCCGCCTGGACGGCGCCTCCATCGGCAATCTGCCGATGCACAAACGCGCGCGCCTGGGGCTGGGTTATCTGCCGCAGGAACCTTCGGTTTTCCGCAACCTGACGGTACATGACAACATCATGGCCATTCTCGAGACGCGTGCCGAGCTGCCGGACTCGGAACGCAAGCGCATCCTCGAGGAACTGATGCACGACCTCAATATCACCGCGCGCCGCGACACGCTCGGGATCAGCCTGTCCGGCGGCGAGCGGCGGCGCGTGGAAATCGCGCGCGCGCTGGCGACCGCGCCGCGCTTCGTGCTGCTCGACGAGCCATTCGCCGGCGTCGACCCTATTTCCGTTCTGGAGATTCAGCAGCTGATCCGGCACCTGCAAAAGCGCGGGATCGGCGTGCTGATCACCGACCACAACGTGCGCGAGACCCTGAAGATTTGCGATCGCGCGTATATCCTGAGCGACGGCCGGCTGCTGACGGCCGGCACGCCTGACGATATCTTGTATAATGATGCCGTTAAAAAGGTTTACCTGGGCGAGGACTTTCGTCTTTGAGACGGGCAGCTTGTTCTTCGAATTAAAATCAAATTAAGTATAGCCGCTGTTCGAGGCCCTGCCTCACGGCGGAAATGGCCTTCCCTTCGGGAAAATGGACTAAACTCTAGGTAGACAACACGAACCCGCTCCCGGGGCGGACGGCTTATCAAAGAACTTTTTTGGCATTATGAAGCAGTCACTTGACCTTAAACTGGGTCAACATTTAACCATCACCCCCCAACTGCAGCAGGCCATCCGGCTGCTGCAGCTTTCTTCCATCGAACTGCAACAGGAAATCCAGGAAGCGCTCGAAAGCAACCCGTTGCTCGAGGAGAACGAGCGCGAAGACGAAACGCCGGAAGCCAAGAACGAGACCGAGCTTCCCGCCTCCGATACCGCCGACGCCAATGGCGAGGACAGCGGCGAGTCCTCCTACGATGAGGCCGAGGCGCTGCCCGCCACCGACTCCGACACCGGCCCCGATGCGGACAGCGACGCCGACTGGGACGAGACTTTCGAACCCATGACGGCGCCCACCGCCAGCCGCTCCGCCTCCGACGACGACTACCCCGACATCGACGCGCGCAACAGTCCGCCGCAGACGCTGCGTGACCATCTGTTGTGGCAGATGCAGATGACGCCGTTCTCGGACACCGACAAGCAGATCGCACTGGCCCTGATCGACGCCGTGAACGAGGACGGCTACCTCAGCTGCAAGCTCGAGGAAATCCAGCAGGCGCTGGGAAAAAATCATGCCATCGAGATGGATGAAATCGAGGCGGTATTGCACCAGATCCAGAACTTCGACCCGCTGGGCGTCGGCGCGCGCGACCTGGCCGAGTGCCTGCGCCTGCAGATGAAAGTGCTGCCGCCCGACCTGCCCGACCTGAAGGCGGCGACCGAACTTGCCACGCCGGTCAACCTCGCCCTGCTGGCAAGCCGGGATTACACCCAGCTGCGGCGCAATCTCAAGCTCACGGCGGAGGAATTGCAACAGGCGATAAGCCTCATCCAGGGCCTCAATCCGCGACCGGGCAATTCCGTCACCTCGTCACAGGCCGGTTACGTGGTGCCCGACATCGTCGTGCGGAAATTCCGCGGCGTGTGGCGCGCGGAACTGAATCCGGACGTGTCGCCGCGTCTGCGCATCAACCGCCAGTACGAAAAAATGATTCACCGCGGCGATTCCAGCGCCGACAACCGCTACCTGCAGGACCAGCTGCAACAGGCGCGCTGGTTCATCAAGAGCCTCGCTTCCCGCAACGACACGCTGCTCAAGGTCGCGCGCACCATCGTGGACCGTCAGCGCGCCTTCTTCGAGCACGGCGCGGAGGCGATGAAACCGCTGGTGCTGCACGACGTCGCCGAGACCGTGAGCATGCACGAGTCCACCATCTCGCGCGTCACCACCAACAAGTACATGCTGACACCGCGCGGGATCTTCGAACTCAAGTATTTCTTTTCCAGCCATGTCACCACCGCGGATGGCGGCACCTGTTCGGCGACCGCGATCCGCTCGATCATCAAGAAACTGGTGGAGTGCGAAACGTCGACCAAGCCCATCAGCGACAGCAAGATCGCCGAGATCCTGGCCGAGCAGGGCATCAACGTCGCCCGCCGCACCGTGGCCAAATACCGCGAGTCCATGAGCATCCCGCCTTCCAACCAGCGCAAGTCGCTGGTGTAATCCTTCCGGCACCGTCCCGGCGGCGCCAAAACGCGGTTCATGCCGCGGGACATCGCACCAGTCCCGGCTCCCGAACACGTTCCTGCCGATACCGTCAGGTCGCAACCGCGCGCAGGGGCGGCTCATTCCATTAATGACAAACCTGTTACAATGGCCACTGCCCTGCCCGTTCCGTCCGTGGCGCGCGCAGGAATCTTCCGTCACCTTACGAGGCCAGGCGCTTGCGGCGCAAACAACGCAAAAGAACCCCCCGCGCATCGACCGCGCTGAAATCCGGTCCGATCACCGATCCCAAAACCACGCCGGTGGTCACGGCGCAGGATCTTTTCGAGGCCGAATCAGGACCGCTCAAGTTCAAGTGGGTGTCCGGCGAGGCCGGCAAGAACCGGTTGCTCGAACCCACGACCGCGAAGTTCCCGGGCATGGCCCTGGTCGGCCATCTCAATTTCGTCCACCCCAACCGCATCCAGGTCATCGGCGAGGCGGAGCTGGCCTATCTCGCCGGACTCGGCAAGGCCGAGCGCGAGGAGGCCGTGCACCGTCTTTTTACCTGTGAAAAAACCTCGGTCGTCATCGTCGCCAACGACAAGAAACCTTCCCCCGATCTGGTCACCGCCGCCGACAAAACCGCGCTCGCGCTGTTTTCATCCCCGCTGCCAAGCCCGGTCGTGATCGATCACCTCCAGTATTACCTGACCCGGGCACTGGCGCCGCGCGTCACGGTGCACGGGGTGTATATGGAGGTCATGGGCATGGGCGTGCTGATCACCGGCGAATCCGGCATCGGCAAGAGCGAACTGGCGCTGGAACTGCTGTCGCGCAACCACCGCCTGATCGCGGACGATGCGGTGGAATTCGTGCGCGTCGGCCCGGACGTGATCGTGGGCCAGTGCCCGACACTGCTGTCGGATTTCCTGGAGGTGCGTGGCCTGGGCATTCTCGACATACGCCTGATGTTTGGCGAAACCGCGGTGCGGCACAAGAAGAAACTGCATCTGATCGTGCGCCTGGAGTCCATCCAGCGCATGAAAATGAGCAAGATCGACCGCCTCCAGGCAACGCAGCTGACACGCTCCATTCTCGACGTGGAAATCCCCGAGGTCGCCCTGTTCGTCGGCCCCGGCCGCAACCTGGCGGTGCTGGTGGAAACCGCCACGCGCGCCTACATTCTGCGCATGTGGGGCTTCGATCCGCTGGAGGAATTCATGAAACGCCACCACGAGCACATGAACAACCACGTCGTGGTACCTGCGTCGGCGCCGGCGGGAGAGACGTTGCGCAAGGCACGCAACAAAGTGGACTAAATGAGTTTCTTCATCGTCAGCGGTCTGTCCGGTTCCGGAAAAACCATCGCGCTCCAAGCGCTGGAAGACATCGGCTTCTACTGCATCGACAACCTGCCGGCAGCGCTGCTGCCGCACTTCGCCGGCCTGGCCGCGGACATGCGCAACAACGCCATCCTGAACGTGGCCATCGGTCTGGACGTGCGCAACCGCGTCTTTCTCGCCGAGCTGCCGCAAAGCCTGGAGGCGCTGCGCGCCCGTGGCATTCACTACCGCATCATTTTTCTCGAGGCCGAGGATTCCATCCTGGTCACGCGTTTCAAGGAGACGCGCCGCAAACACCCGATGCTGGACCACCAGACACCACTGGTCGAGGCGATCCGCGCGGAAAAGACGCTGCTCGAACCGCTGTCGTTCGACGCGGCGCTGCGCATCGACACCACCCGCACCACGCCGCATGAGCTGCGTTCGCAGGTACGCAATTTCGCGCGCGGCGAGGATACCGCGGGGCTGACGCTGCTGTTCGAGTCCTTCGGCTACAAGCACGGCACGCCGCTCGACGCCGACTACGTGTTCGACGTGCGCTGCCTGCCCAACCCCTACTGGCAAACCGAACTGCGCCAGTACACCGGGCTGGACGATCCGGTCGTGGGTTTCCTGGATAAACACGCCGACGTGCAGGAGATGTTCAGCGAAATATGCGGCTTTCTCGAAAAATGGCTGCCACGCTTCGAACGCGAAGACCGCACCTACCTGACCATCGCCATCGGTTGCACCGGCGGCCAGCATCGCTCGGTCTATCTGGTGCGGCGCCTGGCGGAACACTTTGCCAACAAGGGCCTGAAGACCCAGGTCCGCCACCGGGAACTGAAATAGCCGGCATGATCGGATTACTCATACTCGCGGAAAAAAATCTGGGCACCGGCCTCATCGCCACGGTGGTGCACACGCTTGGCGGCCTTCCGCCGCAGCTCGAGGCGGCCGAGCTCGATCACGCGGCGCCACCCGAGCAGATCGAGGTGCTATTGCGCCAGGGCCTGAAAAACGTGGACCGCGGCGATGGCGCGCTGATCCTGGCCGACGTGTACGGCGCCACCCACACGAACATCGCCTGCCGCCTGCTGGCGCGCGGGCACATCGAACTGATTACGGGCGTCAATCTTCCCATGCTGCTGAAGGTGCTCAATTACCGCCAGCTCAGGATGGACGATCTGATCGACAAGGCCCTGAGCGGTGGTTGCGGCGGTATCATATGCGCCGCCAATCCCTCGAAGATACAGGAAACGAAATAATGAATTGCCGCAAACTCATCATCATCAACAAGCTCGGGATGCACGCGCGCGCCTCCGCCAAGTTCGTCAGCCTGGCAGGGGAGTTCAGCGCCGAGATCACGCTCAAGCGCAACGGCCAGCAGGTCAACGGCAAGAGCATCATGGGCATCATGATGCTGGCAGCTGCCAAGGGGGCGGAAATCGAACTCTGTGCCGATGGCAAGGACGAAAAAAAGGCCGTGGAGGCGCTGTCCGAACTGATCAGCAACCGCTTCGGTGAAGGCGAATAGATGCAAATGAAGCCCCATTCCGCTTCGCTCGTTCCGGGATATCCATGCTAGCCCTGCACGGCACCGGCGTCAGCGACGGTGTCGCCATCGGCAAGGCCTTCGTGCTACAGCGCGAACTGCCGGAAATCCCTGAATACGTCATCCCCCGCGAGTATATCGAAGAGGAAGTGGCGCGTTTCCAGCGCGCCGTGGAAGCCTCGCGCCGGCAATTGATGACCATCCGCGAACATATTCCCTCCAACGCACCGCCGGAGGCCACCAGCTTCCTGGACGCGCACTTGCTGATGCTCGACGACAAGATGATTTCGCAGGCACCGATCGAGGCCATCCGCAACCAGCAGTACAACGCCGAATGGGCGCTCAAGGCCCAGAGCGAGATCCTGAGCACGATCTTCGAGCAGATGGACGACCACTACCTGCGCAACAAGAAGACCGATGTCAATCAGGTCGTCAACCGTATTCAGCGCAACCTGCTGCAGCAGAACTACGACGAACACGAGAAAATAGCGGAAGGCGAGATCGTCGTCGCCGACGACCTGACGCCGGCCGACACGGTGATGCTCAAGCACAACCGCGTGCGCGCCTTCGTTACCAGCCTCGGCGGGCCCATTTCACATACCGCGATCCTGGCACGCAGCCTCGGCATTCCCGCGATCGTCGCCGCGCACAGCGCCTCGCGCTATGTCAGCTCCGGCGAGGAACTGATCGTCGACGGCAAGCGCGGAATGCTCATCATCGCGCCCGACCGCAGCATCGTCGACGAGTACCGCCGGCGGCAGAAGGACATCGCCCGCAAGAAGCGCGAGCTCAACCGCCTCCGGACCAGCCGCGCGATCACGCGCGACCGTCACCGTGTCGCCCTGCTGGCCAACATCGAGTTGCCCGCCGACGTGCGCGCCGCGGCGCAGGCCGGCGCCGACGGCATCGGCCTGTATCGCACCGAATTCCTGTTCATGAACCGGCCGGAACCGCCGAACGAGGAAGAACAGTTCCGCGCCTACACCAAGGTGATCAAGTCGCTGCCGGGCAAGCCGGTGACCATACGCACCCTGGATCTGGGTGCCGACAAGCAGGTCGACGGCGGGCGCGCCGGCACCGCCATCACGGTCAACCCGGCACTCGGCCTGCGCGCGGTGCGCCTGTGCCTGCACGACACGTCGCTTTTTCGCCCGCAACTGCGTGCCATCCTGCGCGCCTCGGCCTTCGGCAAGGTGCGCATGATGATTCCCATGCTGTCCGGCCAGGAGGAGCTCTTTCAGGTGCTCGATCTGATCGAGGAGACCAAGAGCGACTTGAAGCGCGAGCGCATCAAATTCAACCCGAAAATTCCCCTCGGCGGCATGATCGAGGTGCCGGCGGCGGCGATCTCGGCAGACCTGTTCGCGTCCCACCTCGATTTTTTCTCCATCGGCACCAACGACCTGATTCAATACACGCTCGCCATCGACCGCGTCGACGACGCCGTGAACTATCTCTACGATCCGCTGCACCCGTCGGTGCTGCGTTTGATATCCATCACCATCCAGGCCGGCAAACAGGCGCGCATTCCGGTGGCGATGTGCGGCGAAATGGCGGGCGACCCGCGCTACACGCAGTTGCTACTGGGGCTCGGTCTCTCCGAGTTCAGCATGCATCCGGCCACGTTGCTGGAGGTCAAGAAGATCGTGCGCGGGGCCCACCTCGGCCAGCTCACGCGTTTCGCCAGGGACATCATGAAGCTGCGCGACACGCGCGAGATCCACGCGCGGGTGGAAAAACAAAGCCGGCATTGAGCCGGCTTGTCGTGAGGCAGGGACTTCTGTTTTAACTCAGCGGCGCAGGCCGTCCGGCAGGTGCGGGCCGATTTCGGTGGTCTGCGCCGGGTATACATACGCGAAGGCCGGCTGGCTGTCCTGCACGATCGCCACCAGGCCGCTGCGGTATTTGAGGCGGTTGGCGCTGAATCCTTCCGCGACCCGGGGCTGGAAGGTTTCCTTCAGCACCGACACGGCGGTGATCTTGCTCATGCGGAACGGCCGCCAGAACGGCGGCGGGCGTCCGGAGGCGGAATGACCGCGTGTCTGATAGCCGTCCATCACCAGCTCGCCGCGCTCGTCCGTGTACACCGCGTGCGGCTCCACGACGCGAATCTGGCGCTGGTCATGATAGCGGACGGCGATGCAGCGCTTTTCCTTGATCGCCTGGCTGATGAGTTGGATGGTATTGGGCAACATTTTCCGTATTTTCCGTTTCCTTTTCACTACTAACAAATATGGCACAGCTCTGCGCCATGGCAATGGCGCCCGGATAAATGGCTGATTTTACGGCCCATGCGGCCGCTTGCCCGTGGCCGGGGCGGGATTTCAGACGAGGAACAGGGTGGCCAGGCCCAGGAAGATGAAAAACCCGCCGCTGTCGGTAATGGCGGTAATGAGTACACTCGAACCGCGCGCCGGGTCGCGCCCCAGTTTGAGACGCGTCAGCGGGATCAGCACCCCGGCACTGGCAGCCAGCATGAGGTTGAGGGTCATGGCGGCGGTCATGACGACTCCGAGAGAGATGTTGTGGTATAGCACATAGGCCATGATGCCGAGCAGCCCGCCCCATACCAGGCCGTTGACGAGACTCACGCGGATCTCCTTGGCGAACAACGCGCGCATGCTGGTTTCGGAGAGCTGGCCGAGCGCGAGTGCGCGCACGATCATGGTGGTGGTCTGGTTGCCGGTATTGCCGCCGATGCCGGCGACGATGGGCATGAGCGAGGCGAGCGCCACCAGTTTTTCGATTGAATCTTCGAAGGCGCCGATGACGCGTGAAGCGATGATGGCGGTGACAAGATTGATGGCAACCCAGGTCCAGCGGTTGCGCACCGTCTGCCACACGCTGGCGAACATGTCTTCAGCCTCGCGCAGGCCCGCGCGGTCGAGGCGCTCGCGTTCGGCCTGTTCGCGCATCACATCCACCACGTCGTCCACGGTGATGCGCCCCAACAGATGGTTGTTTTCGTCCACCACCGGCGCCGAGATCAGGTTATAACGCTCGAACGCCGCCGCCACTTCCTTGTCCGGGGTCAGCACCGGAAACTTGATCACCTCGCGCTCCATCACCTGCGAGACACGCATCCACGCGTCGGAGGTGAGCAGCTTGGCCACCGACAGTATTCCGACTACGCGGTCATCGCGGTCCACCACGAACAGCTGATTGGTATGCTCCGGCAGCTCTTCGCGCCGCCGCAGGTAGCGCAGCACGACCTCGAGCGTGATGTTCTCGCGCACCGTGATGGCATCGACGTTCATCAGGCCGCCGGCAGTGTCCTCGGCGTAGGACAGCACGCTGTCCAGGCGCTGGCGGTCCTGCTTGTCCAGCGCGAACAGGATTTCCGCGATCACGTCGTCCGACAGCTCCGGGATGAGATCGGCGATGTCGTCGGTATCGAGGGCGCGAGCCGCTGCCGCCAGTGCCGCGCCATCCATCAGCTTGACCAGATCGCCGCGCACCGCCTCGGGCAACTCCAGAAGGACCTCGCCCATGTGCTGAATGTCCACTTGCGCCCAGACGGTGGCACGTGGCTCCGGGGGGAGTCCTTCGAGGATGCGGGCGATGTCCGCCGGGTGAAGGTCGGCCAGGATCCCGCGCACCTGCGCGGTATCACCGGCCTCGAGCGCGGCCAGGACCTGCTTCAGGTGATCCGGTTTCTTGGGTTTGCGCGTCTTGCCCATGGGGAGTTAACTGTTTTTCGCGGCCAGAGTGTAGAGGACTCGCACACCGGCGCAAAGAGGAATTTGCCAGACACAACAGGGTTACCGGTTCATCCGGACGTCATCGGGGCAGGGAAAACCGGCCGGGTGATTCAGCGCAGGTTCGCGCGACTTGCTGCGCCGGGCATCGTCTCGCCCCGGGACGGGGTTTCCGTGATTCCCGAGGGGGACGCTAATCCTTGGCGTTTCCAGCCAACTTTTCGTAGTGCGTGCGAAACAGAATTTCCATCTCTTCGATTACCTCAATGGCTTCTCTTCCCTGTACGAGGTGTTGCGTCATGAGATCTGAGGTCTGGTTCAGCAGCTTGCGCGCATCCAGCATGGGATAGGTCGCGCGCAATCGTTTGACGGCCTTGACCACGGTTTCTTCCACAGGACGTGGAATCTCGACCGGCGCGGGTATTTCCATGGCATCGACGATCTTTCCATCCTCCTGCCCGGCGACGCCATGGCGCTGCAGCAGGAACTCGGCGAATTCCAGCAGCATCCCGGCCTGAGCGGCGGGAAGTTTACGGAGAATTCCGGTCAGGCGCTTTTCAGTTTCGTCGGCCATGGACGTAAAGGCGGGCGTTACTGCGCCGACCGCTTTTCACAGTGTTCATGCGCGAAGTCCATGAATTCGTCCATGGCGCGCAGGCGGAATTTCTGCCGCTGGAAGACGATGGAGAACGGCCTTTCCAGCTGGGGCTCGAGCGGACGCACCGCCAGCGTGCCCAGCTTCAGCTCCTTCACCACCGTCGCCTGCGAGACGATGGAAACGCCCAAGCCCGCTTCAACCGCGCTCTTGACCGCCTCCGGGTTACCCACCTCCAGGTTGACGTTGAGGTCGTGCAGCTGCATGTTGTTCTTCGCCAGGTATTCGTTGATGAAATCGCGCGTGCCGGAACCCTCCTCGCGCACCACGAACGGCAGCCCCTGGAGGTCGTCGACCGTAATCTTGGGCTTCTTCGCCAGCGGATGTTGCGGCGGACAGATGAACACCAGCTTGTCGCGCCAGCAGACCTCGACCACGAGATTCTTGTTCGCGATCGGCGACTCGACAATGCCGACGTCCACGGAATTGTCCTCGACCATGTGTACGATGCCCACGGAATTCGAGACCTTGAGACGGATGTTGATGCCGGGGTGCTTTTCCTTGAATTCGCCGAGCAGGCTCGGAAGCATGTATTCCGCGATAGTGGTGCTGGCGCCGATGATCAGGATGCCGCTGACATCACCCGTCAGTTCGCGCACGCGACTGTCCATCTCCGAATAGAGCGCGATGATCCGTTCCGCGTATTCATAAACGCGCTCGCCCGCGGCCGTGAGGCTGATGCGATTGTGGGTGCGGTCGAACAACCGCGTGTTGAAATATTCCTCGAGCTGCCGGATCTGGAACGTCACAGCCGGCTGCGTCATGTGCAGGGTCTCCGCCGCCTTGGTGAAGCTCAGCAACCGCGCCACGGTGTGAAAAACCTGCAATCGTCGATCCGCCATCGGATTATCCCGTACGCCCCGGAAGAAGGCCGTTATTCGTTATGGAAACGTGGATTATGTAGGACAGCACGCCCAACTCAAAGCCGGATCGGCCGGCAAGCCCGGAGGCTGCCTCAAAACGTTGCGAGCGGCCGTCAGCCCGGGTGAAGGTGAGGCGGAGCTTGGCTCGCCACGTCCCCAGGGCTCGTCCCTTCGCGCTGTGTGCTCCGGGACGGGCTTTTCCGCGAAGCCGGATGGCGCCGCGGAAAAGGAGCCAGGAACCGAACGGACGCGCAGCTGGTTTTGAGGCAGCTGCTAGGCAAATCCTTCCAGCTTGAGCTTGAGATCGGTCGGGCTGGTCGCGTAGAACAGGGCAGTTTCCTCGTCGATATGGCCCTGCTTCACCAGATTGAGCAGCGAGGCATCGAAGCTCAACATGCCCTCGGCCAGAGTGCCTTTGCGGATCAGATCGCCCAGTTCCTTGATCTTGAGTGGATCGAGGATGTATTCGCGCGCGAGCGCCGAAACCGTCAGGACCTCGCAGGCCACGATACGGCCCGAGTTGTTCTTGCGCGGCAGCAATCGCTGGCTCACCACGCCACGCAGATTCTGCGCCAGCTTGGCGCGGATGCCGACCTGTGCCTCCGGCGGGAAGCTGGTGACGATGCGCGAAATCGTCTCGGCCGCCGCCGGCGAGTGCACCGTCGAAAAAACGAGATGTCCGGTTTCCGCCGCCGTCATGGCGGTTTCGATGGTTTCCGGGTCGCGCATTTCGCCCAGCAGAATCACGTCCGGGTCCTCGCGCAAGGCGGCGCGCATGGCTTCGGCGAAGGTGTTGGTGTCGATACCGACCTCGCGCTGGGTGATGATCGAACGCTTCTCGGAGAACAGGAACTCGACCGGGTCCTCGATGGTAATGATGTGTTCACTGCGCGAAAGATTGATGCTGTTGATGAGCGAGGCCAATGTCGTGGATTTGCCGGAACCGGTGGCGCCCGTCAGCAGTATCAGACCGCGTTCCAGTTTCGTGAAAGCCATCACGATGTCCGGCAGGAACAGCTCCTCCGGCGTCGGGATGTTGGTGCTGATGACGCGCAACACCATGCCGATCGAACCGCGCTGATAAAAAATGTTGGCGCGCACGCGGCCGATATCCTTGAAGCCGATGGAAAGGTCCACCTGATGGGCCTTTTCGAATATGGCCAGCAGCCGGGCCGACATCATGGTGCGCGCCAGGCGCTCCATGAACTCGGGTGGCAACGGCGGAATCTCGCGCAGGGCGCGCAGGTTGCCGTCCACTCGCAGGATCGGATGGTTGCGCGTACGCAGATGGATATCCGAAGCGTTGACGCGCACCGCATGCGCCAGCACCTGGCTGAGGAGTTTCAGCGGATCGGTCGTGCTGTTGATTGCGGCGGTCGCGCCGACACCCTCTGCCGGGCTGGCACCGGTATTCGGGCTGGTGGATTCGGACATGGTTACCTTATATGTGTGTCTTCTGTGTCTAGTTTAGATCATTCTTTCCGTTACGCGACCGCGCGATCAGCCGGGATGGGGCGGCCAATATCACACCCGGCTCATAAAAAAACAGACACGCCGAAGCGTGTCTGTTTTGTCACGGAGTACGGCCCGGAAAAACTGTTACAGATCGCGTTTGAATCCGGCAATGGCCTCCAGAGCCACCTGGATCCCCCAGGGTGCGGTCATGATCTTGGTGAAGCCATGATCACCGGCCATTTTGGTGTCGGGGAAATTCAGCGCAATGCGATAACGGGCCCGCAGCGCGATCACGCGACCCCCGTCCACCATCAATTCATACGGCAGATAGGCCGTGTGTTTCAGGTCCTGATAGTCGACGATGTCGATGATTTCCTTGTCGGTGTCCTTGTTACCCTTGTCAACACCGTCGCCCTTCGGGATCGCCACCCCGAATACACTGATCTCCTTGCCCGGCAGATCGATGCGGTAGACCTTCTTGGTGCCGCCGAGTCCGGCGGCCAGATTCTTCTCCACGGTATCCACCGCGGACTTGTAATCCGGATGTTCCTTGAGAATATCCACGTCCTTGAAATAGGGCATGAACATGGCGTAGCGATACTGGCCCGGCTTCAACCTTTCCTCTTCTATGCCGTTCTCCGAACCGAACGACTTCACGGCCCCCAGTGCCGCTTTCATCTTGGCGGATACACCTTCGAGTTTACCCAGGCCGTAGGCCGTGCCGATATAAGCCGGGTTGACGTATGACACCTGGATTTTTCCCTTGACGTCCGTCACCGCGACGCGCTGGGCGGCGCCAAACCCACCGTTGAAGGCCTTGGCCGCAGCTGTTTTCAGTTCATTGTTGGTGGCGCAAATAACCATGGCGCCGGCAAAGGGCGAATAGGCGCCGACGACCTCTAACCCCTGCGCCGTCAGCTTCGTCTTGACCAGCTCCGACACCTGCTTCACGTCGCCGGGAAGCGTATCGCCCAATATGAAGGGCTTGAGCGCTTCGGCATATGCCATGCCTGAAGCAAGTGCCGTTATCAAACCTGCGAAAATTGCACTGCTGAATTTGCGGAACATCATTATCCTCCTCAAGCCTTGTCTTGGCTTTCTCGAAGCAAAAAGAGGCCGGATATGTATCCGGCCCCCAGTTGGTTTACGGCATCTTTAAAAATCTCGAAACGACTTGCTTAGAATGTCTTGCCGTAGGCAACGCCCAGCGAGTTCTGGTCCATTTCCAGATTGGCCTCACCGCCGCCATACCCTGCCGGAATTGAACCCGAGCCGTTAACCTTGTTGCTGAAGGCATGCATATACATCGCCGACATTTCACTGGTTTTGTCGAGCTTCCAGGTGGCGCCAAGGGTCAAGTGATCCTCGACAACACCAGGTGCAAGCAGGTTGAAAAATGTCTGACTTGCCGGGATCGGCTGATCTCCGTGGTTCCAGCCGGCACGCACGACGAGATTGCTGTTCATCTGATGCTGTACGCCAAGCTTGTACACGGTAATGTCTTCCCAGCCAAAACCGGCACTGTCGCTGGTTCCGAGCAGATTGCCGGACACCGTAAGTCCACTGAGCGGGTTACTCACTGCCTTGGAATCCGAGTATTTGATCTTCTCGATGTCGAGAGCAACCACTGTTGCCGGGGTCGCCTTGATGGCAATACCAACGGCGTAGTTCGACGGAATGTCAAAATTACCCTGCTCGGCGAATAGCCCCTCGTACTTCTTGAACTTCGACATGTTCGTTTCGGTCTGGTAGGTCGCACCCAGCGTAACCGTGGGGCTCACTGTGCCCACCCAGCCGATGCGCGCGCCCCAACCGGTGGCGCTATCATAGCCGTTGTCCGTAAGATTGGTGCCGGAGCTGCTGCTGGCTGTGAAATTCTGCAGGCCAGTAGCCTTGAATCGCTGATAGGCAAAATTCACCGCGACACCCACGGAATTGGCGCTGGAAAGTTTCCATGCCATGGTCGGAGCAATAAAGAGCTGGGAAAGATCTACACCGGCATTCGAAGTTCCAAAAAGTCCGATGGGCGTCTTGTAGCTGGTGTTCATGCCGCCATTACCGTAGACGGAAACACCGAACGAACTATTGCTGTCCAGCATCATGTTGTAGCCAAATTCGGGGACCAGAAAGAGATCCTTATCGTTGGGATCGTAACTCACTGTACCGATTGCGCCATTTCCTACGATCTCGGTATCGCGATTCGGCTGAAACAAAGTCACGCCCATATCCCAGCGATTACCAACCATCACCATACCCGCCGGATTGGTCGCGGCCGCCAGAGCATCCTGGGAATAGGCCACACCTGCACCGGCCATGCCCTGAGCCTTGATCCCATATCCATGCTGGAAATAGCCGTTAGTAGCAAACGCACCCGGCGCCGCCACGGCGGCGGCGACGGCCAAAGCCAGAACCACATTCCGTTTCATGCTCGACATGTCACTTCCTCCGAAAAAGTTGGGGGCATCTTGCCCCGTCAATTGCCACAATCCTGAAGCCATGAGACTGGTAATACCTGCGCGGACGACCTCCGCTCCAGTCCGATTCTTTGAAATACCGTTCTTGAAGGCCCCGTATTATTGCTGTTCTCAGCCATGCGCTATTGCCACTGCCGCAACAACCATCCCTGAGTTACAACACTTACCGGAAGTAAAGATGAGGGGGGTGAAATGTCAAATTCTTGAGGCAAATGATCAGAAAATACTCATAAGCCAATGAATATTAGTGCTTTCTAATAATCCCGCAGCGACACAACCCGGCGTGGTCCCGTGGCCATGGCATTTTTCATGGTCACAAATATCCTCGCCTGGCATGCGGCGCCACGACCTGTCGATGTCACACAAGCCCAGTGTGATAAGAAATGAACGACATCCGCCTGCTGGAATCGTCGCACGGCGGCTGCCGGCCGAGATATCGTCCGTGGCTGTCCGAAGTCAGGAACAACACGCCGGGCTGCCTAACCGCCGCCAGAGCATTTATCAAATCTTCCATCCACCCCGATCCCAGGCGTCGAAGTGCATGCAGCTGATATATCCGCCGGCGCAATCCGAAGAAGATATGGCGCCGGTCACACCCGGCAACATGGGTCGCGTCGCACCGACTCCCGATGCTCCCTCAATGAACCGCGTTCGGGAAAAATGCGGACATGTGATTGTGCCCGCCCATTTTGCAAATCCTCTGAGACACCCCAAGGATTTCCTGTCCGGTTGCGTTCATGTCACGCGCAAATCAAGGCGGCGCCGAACCTTTCCGTTCCCTGAATTTCCGCGGCCCAAAGCGAGCGTCATTCGAACCGGGGCGACTGATCATGAAGATACGCGCGCTCGAACGGATTCTTGTTATCGCTTTTTTTGATGTACGCGATCATCCCGCCCGCTGCTCCGCCAGCCCGGACGTTGCACCCGCCGCCGATGAGTTCCGAGGTCGGATATGACCTGAGAGTGAAAGATATATGAGAATCAATCCCCGGTTGCAGCACCAGGCTTTGCTTAACTTAACAGGTTTGCCGGTTTTCCCGGGCGTGCCGGAAACGATTTTACCCGCCGATGCTGCTGGTTGGTGGACGCTTTGCAGAAAAAAATACGCCTGTTCGACACCCAGCTGACATGCTTAAAATTTCTTACACGACGCTAACCAGCAAAAAAAAGAGGCGCCACATGGCGCCCCTTTTTCATCCGGTGTCCCGGGAACACGGCGCCCGCCAGCGTTACACGCGGAGCCTCTGCTTCCCGCGGGCATCATCCAGATGATGCCCGGTACGTCCCGTTTCCCTGCAACGAATTACCGACGACAGGATCAAGCCTTCTTCAGCAGAAACGTGTACTCGCCGTTGGCTTCGTTGGATTCCAGCAACTGGTTGCCGGTTTGCTTGGCAAATGCCTGGAAATCCTTCACCGAGCCCGGGTCGGTTGCGATGATGCGCAGCGTCTGACCGGTGGTCAGGGTGTTCAGCGCCTTCTTGGCGCGCAGAATCGGAAGCGGACAATTCAATCCGCGTGCATCGAGATCTTGATCAGCCATGGTTCCTCCTCAAAAACGAAGTTGCTGGGAAACGTAACGTATTGGTAGTCTGAGGGCGATATATTATAGATTTCTAATTTACTATCAAACAGGCTGGCGCCTGCATGCAGGCTTAGCGTTCCTCTCAACATCTCCCTGCCCCTCGGGTCTCCGGCCATGGGAACCAAACTGGTTGGCGACGTTCTCAGTAATCAGGATAACCTATTGAAAAACAGCTGGTTAGACACCATCCAGTCTGGAATCATCATGAATTACGAGGCAACCTGAAATCCGGTCCGGCAAACCTGAATGCCTGCCAGCTGTCCAGGCTCCATCTTCGGCTCACACGACGCGCTGCCCGGCGCCTGTTTCAGGGAATATTAACCGGCAACGCTGCATCCGACATATCGCGGATGACATGAATCGAAGATTTTTCATAACCGCCATACAATGAAAATCATGTTTCATCCCCTTTGCCGTACCCTGCTGGCGGCCAGCCTGCTGTTCCCTTCGGCCCAAGTTCCGGTCCAGGCCGGCAACACCGTCCTTCCCGACCTGGGCGACGAATCCATGGCGGTGATATCGCCGGCGCAGGAACGCAAGCTGGGAGAAAATCTCATGCGTCAGTCGCGCCGCTCGCTGGCCTTCATGAACGATCCGGAGATCAGCGAATACATCCAGTCGCTGGGCCAGCGACTGGTGTCGCACAGCGACAATCCGCAACAGGACTTCCGGTTTTTCGTTATCGACAATCCGACCATCAACGCCTTCGCCGTGCCCGGCGGCTTCATCGGCGTGCACACCGGCCTGATCCTGGCCACCCAGAACGAGGCTGAACTCGCCTCGGTGCTGGCGCATGAAACCGCGCATATCACGCAACGACATATCCCGCGGCTGATCGCGGAATCGCAACGCACGACCCTGCCGGCCCTGGCAGGCATCATCGCCGGCATCCTGCTGGCCAGCGCCGGACATCAAGGCGGCGAAGCAGCGATCGCACTGACCAGCGCCACCGTCGCCCAGAAGGAAATCAATTACACGCGCAGCTTCGAAGAGGAAGCCGATCGCATCGGCATGCAGATCCTCGCGAACTCTGGCTTCGACCCGAACGCCATGCCGGCATTTTTTGAACAGATGCAAAACCTTAACCGCTTGAACGATACCAGCCTGCCGGAATTTCTGCGCACGCACCCGGTGACTACCAGCCGCATCGCCGACTCGCGCAACCGCGCCGAACAATTCCGCGTGCGCCAGACACCTGACAGCAGCGATTTTCAGCATGTGCGCGCAAAAATCCGTGCCCTGGCCGCCGGCAATCCGGATGAAATCGCGCGCGGGTTCAGGGAAAACCTGGCGCAGGGAAAATATCTCAACGCGGACGCCGAACGCTACGGCTATGCCGTGGCCCTGCTGCGCACACGCCAGCTCGCGACCGCGCGCACGGAGATCGGCAAGCTCGTGGCCCGGCAGCCGGGCCGGATCTCCTACCGCATACTCCAGGCAGAGACCGAGATGGCGGCCGGAAATTTTAAACAGGCGCTGGCCGTTTACGCCGATGCCTACGCCAAAACCCCCGGAGACGCACCACTTGCCAATTACTACGCCAGTGCGCTGCTCAAGACCGGGAAATACCGTCAGGCCAGGGATCTGCTCAAAACCGCCCTGCAACGGCGGCCGGAAGATCCGGAGTTGTACCGGATGCTGGCACAGGCCGCCGGCGACATCGGAACCAAATTCGAGGCCCACAAGGCCATGGCCGAGCACTACTATCTGAGCGGGAATCCCCATGCCGCGATCGAGCAACTGCAGCTGGCAGCCCGATTCGCGGGGGACAGTTTTTATCTGCAATCCGGCATCGAGGCCAGGATAGCCGCCATCAAGGAAGAAATTGCTCTCTACCAGACTAAATAAAAATAAGGAATACTTTTCGGTGACGACGCGTCTAAAACTACCGGTTTCACATCACTCGTAATTCTGCGTGCCTGGCAAGCGGGGCTACATTAACAGATGCTTATTTAGCTTGAATGATGGCTACCGGAATCATAAGAAAGGGGCTTGTCATTCCCGGAGAGAAAGGTATCCTGATTTGCCCTGTCACGGGGAATGGTCAGAAATTTTCCGATAACTTTGCCCGAGATATCTGTTCCTTGCCATCGAATCAATTCGCATCAACCAACAACGCATCGTTCAACAGACAACAGCAGGAGGAGCAATGCAGAAAATTACCCACATCGTATTAACCGGCACCGCCACGGTGTTGCTGGGGCTGGGCACGTTGCTGGCCGCGCCGGCGGTGCTGGCGGCGGGCAAGGCGCCGGATTCCAAGGTGTGCAACGACAAGGACAACCCGCCCAAGGATGCCGTGACACAGGGTGGATGCATCGTGCTCAACCGCACCAAGGGCAATTGCATGGGTTGCCACGAAATCGCCGGAACCTCCTCCGGCAACATCGCCACCAAAATGGAAAATGTGGCGAAGCGCTGGCCCGACAAGGCCAAGCTGCGCGAGCAGATTTACGATGCCTCCAAGGCCAATCCCAATACCGTCATGCCGCCATTCGGTCGTCACAATATCCTGACGCCCGACGAAATCGACAAGGTCGTGGAATTCGTTCTGACGTTATGACGTCCATCTTGCGCGCCCAGGCGACACATTTCTGCCTGGCTAATGAAATCATTCAAATACCGGAGGACCCCGTGACTCACCTTCCCCGCCGTCTGTTCCTCAAGAACACCCTCGCCACCGCCGTACTGGTCGGTGTCGGCAGCGCCGGCCTGTTCCGCCCCGGCTGGGCCCTCGCCGCCGAATGGCCCAAGGACGCCTTCGCCGCCAAGCAGCTCGACGAAGCCATCCGCGCCGTCTTCGGCCCCGGGGCCCCAAGCCCCTCAACCGCCGTCAAGCTGCGGGTCCCGACCCAGGCCGAAAACAGCGCCCAGGTCCAGATCCAGGTCCTGGCCGAGATGCCCAACGTCGAGGCCATCGCCGTGTTCGTCGAAAAGAACCCCTCCCCCCTGGTGGCCCACGCCAGCTTCAGTGGCGCCGAAGGCTACTTCTCGGCCCGCATGAAGATGGGCCAGACCTCGGACGTGGTCGCCGTGGTCAAGGCCGGTGGCAAGCTCTACAGCGCCAAGCAGAACGTGAAGGTGACGGTGGGTGGGTGCGGGGGTTGACCCCGGAAACGGTAAACGAATATTGCTGAGGAAAAACACATGGCAGACATACAGACGAAAATCCGTACCAAAACCCAGGGCGACATGACCGACGTCCTGGTGCTGATTGATCACCCGATGGAAACCGGACAGCGTCCGGATCCCAAGGACAAGGACAAGAAAGTCCCGGCACACTACATCCAGAAGCTGAACTTCTCCCTGAACGGCAAGGAAATCGCTTCCACCGATCTTGGCCCGGCGGTGTCGAAAGACCCGCTGATCGGGATCAAGCTCAAGGGCGTCAAGCCCGGTGACAAGATCAAGGTCACCTGGAGCGACAACCAGGGGCAAAGCGGCAACGGCGAAGCCACCGCCGGCTGAACGAGGAGCGTCGCTTTATCGTCCGTGAATTCACCAAAAGGAGAACCCGCGATGAAAAAAATATTACTGATTCTGGCAGCCTTGGGTGTTGCCGCCGGAACCCTGTCGGCGGCCATGGCCGATCCGGCTTCCGACCTCAAGCAGTTCCAGGCCTTTTTCAAAAAGAAATTCCCCACGGTCCCGTTCGATCAGTACTCCAACGGCCTCTATGTCCTGCCAGGGATGGATGAATACCGCGAACAATGGACGCTGATCAACGAGTTCCCGCCCTACGAACTCGGGCTGTCCCTGGGCAAGAAGATGTGGGACACGCCGTTCAAGAACGGCAAGACCTACGCCAGTTGCTTCAAGAACGGCGGCAAAAACATTGCCCAAGGCTATCCCTACTGGGACGAAGCCACACAAAAGGTCCGCACCGCAGAAATGGATCTGATGGACTGTGCGCGCAGTAATGGTGAAAATTTCTCCTTCCTCAGCGCCGACCTCAGCAAGGATCAGGGGCCGCGGGTGCAGCTGGCTCAATTAACGGCCTACTTCTACTCGCTTTCGCAGGGGCAGCGCATCAAGATCGACCTTTCCAGCCCCGGCGCCGTGAAAGCCTACGAAGACGGCAAGAAGTTCTGGTGGCAACGCCGCGGGCAGCTCAATTTCGCCTGCTCCAATTGCCACATGGATCTGGCCGGCAAGAACTTCGGCGGCAACCAGCCGCTCAGCGCCGCGCTTGGCCACACCACCGCGTGGCCGGCCCAGCGTCTGGAATGGGGCCGCCTGGAAACCATTCACCAGCGCTATGCCACCTGCAATTCACAGGTGCGCGCCAAGCCCTTCAAGCACGGCAGCGAGATCTACAACCATCTTCAGCTGTACGAAACCTACATGAGCAGCGGCCTGCCCCTGACGGCGCCGGCCATGCGCAACTAGGAAAATCCGGATGTACGGAAACCCGGCGCGCTGTAACGCCGGGTTTTCTTTTCCGGCTGCCGGGGAATACGAGTTTGCTGCCGGACGTCTTAACAGAGTGCAGTCATCAAATGACGCAACCCCTGAAGTAAAACCTCTCCGATAAAAGCGTGATCCTATGAGCCTATCCCGACGCGAATTTCTGCAAATGCTTGCCATGGGGGCCGCCGCCGGCCTCGTTCTCGAAGGCGGTTTGAACGGCCGCAAGGCATTCGCCGGCGACAAAAAACCGGCCGATCTTTATGACGTGGCTCCGTTCGGAAATGTCACGCTGCTGCACATGACCGATTCCCACGCGCAGCTCATACCTACCTATTACCGCGAACCCAATATCAACATCGGTGTCGGCGCCGCGCGCGGGAAACCGCCGCACCTGGTCGGTGAGGCCCTGCTCAAACATTTCAATATCAAGCCGGGTTCGATCGAGGCACATGCCTTTACCTTCCTCGATTTCGAACAGGCCGCGCGCCGCTACGGCAAGGTCGGCGGTTACGCGCATCTTGCGACACTGGTGAAAAAACTGCGAGCCAGCCGTCCGGGCCGCACGCTGTTCCTTGACGGCGGTGACACCTGGCAGGGATCGGCCACGGCGCTGTGGACCAAGGGACAGGACATGGTGGACGCGCAGAAGCTGCTCGGCGTCGATATCATGACCGCGCACTGGGAATTCACCTACGGCGCCGAGCGCGTCAAGGAGATTGTCGAGAAAGACCTGAAAGGCCAGATCGAATTTCTGGCGCAAAATGTCAATGACGCCACCTGGGGCGAACTGATTTTCAAGCCTTATGTGATCCGCGAAATCAACAAGGTGCCGGTGGCGATCATCGGCCAGGCCTTCCCGTACACGCCGATCGCCAATCCGCGGTACATGATCCCGGACTGGAGCTTCGGCATCAACGACGACCACATGCAGAAAATGGTGGATGAGGTGCGCGCCAAAGGCGCGCAGGTGGTTGCGGTGCTGTCGCATAACGGCATGGACGTGGACCTCAAGATGGCCAGCCGCGTGCGCGGCATCGACGTCATTCTCGGCGGGCATACGCATGACGCCGTGCCGGCCCCGTCGCTGGTGAAAAACGCCGGCGGCCAGACGCTGGTCATCAACTCCGGCTCCAACAGCAAATATCTGGCGGTGCTCGATCTCGACGTCAGGAACGGCAAGGTGGCGGACTATCGCTTCAAAATGCTGCCGGTGTTCGCCAACCTGCTTCCGCCTGACAAGGAAATGACCGCCTACATCGAGAAAGTACGCGCGCCCTATGCCAGCAAGCTCGGTGAGAAACTCGCGGTGACGGAAGGACTGCTCTACCGGCGCGGGAATTTCAACGGTACCTTCGATCAACTGATCATCGATGCATTGCTGGCGGTGCAGGGTGCGGACATCGCCTTCTCACCCGGCTTCCGCTGGGGCACCACCCTGCTCCCGGGCGACGCCATCACCATGGAGCATCTCATGGACCAGACGGCGATTACCTATGCCACCGCCACCGTCAATCACCTCACCGGCGAGCAGATCAAGATCATCCTCGAGGACATCGCCGACAACCTGTACCACACCGATCCCTACTACCAGCAGGGCGGCGACATGGTGCGCGTCGGCGGCCTGCAATATACGCTCGACATCAACCAGACTCACGGCAAGCGCATCCAGAACCCGACCGTCAAGGGCAAACCGCTGGATGCCGGCAGGAAATACAAGGTCGCCGGCTGGGCCAGCGTCCAGCCGATCGAGCCCGGCAAACCGGTGTGGGATGTCGTTGCCGAATATCTGCGCGCGGCAAAAACCGTCCGCGTCGGCCAACCCTATATCCCCCGGCTCAAAGGTGCTTCCGGCAACCCCGGATACGCTGTCTGAGGCCTGCCGCCATCGCGCCGACAGCGCGGCGAGCGGTATCCGCGATTGTCCCGGCTAATTACTCGTAAATGAAGGCGGTCACCGCGGCGTACTGCCCGATACCCGTTACAGACGGGCCGGGTCAATAGCAAAAACGTTAATCCCTGAGGTAGAATGTCCCGCTTTTAGCAGCCTGAAGGAACTCAGCGATGTCCAAGAAGCACCCGATCATCTCCATCACCGGCTCGAGCGGCGCCGGTACCTCCACCGTCAAGGTTGCTTTCGAGCATATTTTCCGGCGCTCGCAGATCAACCCGGCGATCGTGGAGGGCGACAGCTTCCACCGTTATAACCGCGCCGAAATGCGGCAAGCGATGATCAAGGCCGAGGCCGAGGGCAATCGCAACTTCAGCCATTTCGGTCCCGAGGCCAACATTTTCGAGGAGCTGGAAAAACAGTTCAAGACCTACGGCGAGACCGGTACCGGCAAGAAACGCTACTACCTGCACAACGACGATGAAGCCGCTGTGCATAACAAGCGGCTTGGCACGTCGCTCAAGGGCGGCGAGTTCACGCCGTGGGAAGACATCCCCCCCGGCACCGATCTCCTGTTCTACGAAGGCCTGCACGGCGGCGTGGTGGACGCCAAGGCCGGCGTCGACGTCGCCAAGTGGGTGGATCTGCTGGTCGGCGTGGTGCCGATCGTCAATCTCGAATGGATCCAGAAAATTCAGCGCGACACCGCCGAACGCGGTTATTCCGCCGAGGCCGTGGTGGACACCATTCTGCGCCGCATGTACGACTACGTGCATTACATCACGCCGCAATTCTCGCGCTCGCACATCGACTTTCAGCGCGTGCCGGTGGTGGACACCTCCAATCCCTTCATCGCGCGCGACATCCCCACCGCAGACGAGAGCCTGGTCGTGATCCGTTTCCGCGACCCCAAGAACGTCGATTTCCCCTACTTTCTGAGCATGATCAACGGCTCGTTCATGTCCCGCCCCAACACCATCGTCGTGCCCGGCGGCAAGATGGGCTTCGCCATGGAAATCATCCTCACGCCGATAATTCACAAACTGCTTGAAAACAAAAAGAAAGCTTAAGCCGTTCGCGCCTTCCCGACAGTGAAATTCGCGCCGTTTTGGCGCGAAACTTGCTGTATCTTTATGATATGAAAAAGAAGATTGCCGTACAGGATCTTCAGCGCGGCATGTATGTCTCCGAGCTGGTGGGCCGCCATTGGCGCGAAACGCCGTTCCTGTTCCAGGGCTTCGAGATCCAGTCGGACGAACAGATCGAGGAAATCGGTCGCTATTGCCGGCACGTCTATATCGACACCGAACAGGGAATCGACGTGTCGTCGAGGCCCCGTCCGACCGCCAGCACATCGCCGATCCTGATTGTGCCTCCGGAGAAAAAAGAACCCATCATAAAATTTGAAAAGGTGATCGAACGGTTTGCGCCGGGTCACCGGCGCCCGCCGCGCTACCAGGACGTCACCACGCTCGAGGAGGAGATCGGCCACGCCCGGGAAATCGTCACCGAAACCCGCGAGGCCGTGTACGACATCATGACCGACGTGCGCCTCGGCCGCTCAATCAACACCACCGCCGCCAAGAAGGTCGTGGCCGACATGGTGGACAGCGTCATCCGCAATCCGGACGCGCTCATGTGCCTCAACCAGCTCAAGGACAAGGACGAGTACACCGCGCTGCACAGCCTGCGGGTCTGCGTGCTGGCACTGGCCTTTGGCCGGCACCTGGATCTCACGGACGAAGAACTGAATCTTCTCGGTATCGGCGCGCTGCTGCACGATATCGGCAAGATGAAAGTTCCGAATGACATCATCAACAAGCCGGGCAAGCTCACCGACGAGGAATTTTCCCTCATGAAGAGTCACGTCCCGCAGGGCGTCGGCATCCTCGAACAGACGCACGGCATCTCTTCCGTCTCCATCGATGTCGCGCGTTACCATCATGAACGTTACGCCGGCGGGGGCTACGCCAACGGATCCAAGGGCGATCAGATCGGACTCTTTGGATCCATCGGGGGCATCGTGGATTGCTACGACGCCATCACCTCGGATCGTTCTTACCATGCCGGGCTGTCAGCGCACGATGCGCTCACGAAAATGTACTCCTGGCGCGGCCGGGATTTCCAGCCGCTGCTGGTAGAGCAGTTCATCCAGTGCATGGGTATCTACCCCATCGGCAGCGTCGTCGAGCTCAACAATGGCAGTATCGGGGTGGTCGTCTCCATCAACCGCACGCGCCGCCTCAGACCCAAGGTGGCGATGGTACTCAATTCCGACAAAACGCCCTTCACACCGGCCAAGGTTATCGATCTCATGCACGAGGGATCCGAAGGCGCCCACCGGGGACTGGAGATCCGCAAGGTGCTGCCGCCGGGCGAGCACGGCGTGATTCCCACCAAATACATTCCCCTCGGCGCCTGATCGCCACGGGCGCGCCCGGGGCGCGCCCGCATGTGTAAAGATTTATTGTCCCTTGCGATACGACTGGCGCCCTGCGGGCGTGCTGCGCATAATACCCGCCGGCGCAGGGCGTTTGCCCTTTCGTTTTATACGGTAAATCACAGGAGAGTTCCGGATGAGTGACGCGTTGAATTATCTGGTCGGCGCCCGGCCCGAAGCGATGAAGGCCTATCTCAAGTTCCTGAAGGAAACGGGCAAATCGCTCGACCCCAAGACCCGCATGCTGATCACCGTCATCACCAAGATCGCGGTCCAGACCGAAGGCGGGCTCCGCCAGTATCTGCCGCGCGCGCTCGACGCCGGGGCCACGCCCAACGAGATCCTCGACGCCATTCTGCACGCCTTTCCCGCGCTCGGGCTGGCCAAGATCGTGTGGGCCGTCGATATCCTGCTCGACATGGATATCCCGGAGTTCCGCGCCGAGAATTTGGGCAAGGAAAAGCGCTGGCACGATGTCAAACCGGCAGACCAGATTCCGGAAGGCAAGATCACCTACTGCGACAGCGACGGGCGCAGCCTGTTCGTCTACCGCGTCAATGGCGAGTTCAGCGTCTACGACAGCCGCTGTCCGCATCAGGTCACCAATATTCCGCATCTGGCGCTGGAGGGTTTCCGGCTCACCTGCCCCAAGCATCATTGGGCCTTCGACATCAAAACCGGGGAGTGCGTGGAAAAGGGTAATCGGCCGCTGAAACGGTTCGAGTCCAAGGTGGAGAATGGCCGCTTGTTCGCACGCTGGTAAACCGCGATTCGGGTGGATGAACACGACATGACGGGATACTTCACCCCCGCGGAGATCGTCGCGCAGCTGCGGGACGACCGGCCGCGCGGGAAATGCCGGCACGAGGACAAACGCGCCGGGCTGACGACGCAGATACAGCAGGACATCGCGCGCCTGATCTGCACCGCGAGCGACACCAATTATTTCAGTTACCTCATCACCAAGCGCGGCGAACTGGCGCTGGTCATCGGCGTGCGCGGCGATCCGCAAAACCGCACCGTCACCCTCGAGCTCATCCGGCATCGCCGGCGCATCGCCTATTTTTCCTACAGCGATCCGGTACTGAGCATACAGGACCTGCGCCAGCGCAAAAGCATGACCGAACGCACGGGAGCCAATGCGCTCAGGATTCTCTCCGACGAAGGCTCGCTTACCCATCTGATCGCCATGCGCGCCCTGCTCTACGAGAAACTGCCCGCCAAGGGGCGAGCACTCACGCTGCTGGCGAATTGAGCGGCCAGGAACGCAGAATTTCGTAGCGCGCGCCGCCGGCATGTGTATGTGATCGCACCAGATGGAACCGGTTTATCTCCCACGCGCGGGGTTCCATGGAAGCAACGGCGTTATGCAGATGCGTCTTGCGTGCGAGCGTCAGGTGCGCCGCGTAGGGACGCTTCTCCGCATCATAGCCGCAAGCGACAAGCCCGGCATTCAGCTCCTGCACCAGCTGTATCAATAGCGATGGGGTCTGATTCGGACCCGCCCACAGGATGCCGGGCTTTGGCCAATAACCCATCTGTTCAAGCATCAGCGTGAAAGATGTGGCGCGAATCGCGGTGGCCGCCTGCTCGGCACATTCCCGGAACGACGCGTTAACCGAACCCAGGAAGGCCAGCGTCAGATGAATATTCTCCGGCGCCACGCGTCGGCCGGCGCCGCCGCGCAAAGCATTGCCGGCGAGCCGGTGAAGTTCGCGGCTCAATTCGGCCGGCGGCCACAGCGCAAAGAACAGTCGCTGTGTCGGCGTTGCTGGCAACGGTGTGGTGACAGGAGTCATCGGTAATCTGCGTAAACCCGGCGGAGCTTATACAGAAATAGTGACTCAGCGAAGTCACGACGACAACACGATCAAGGGAATATGGTGGGCCGTGGCAGATTCGAACTGCCGACCAACTGGTTAAAAGCCAGCTGCTCTACCGACTGAGCTAACGGCCCGCGCGGGAAGGGAAAAAACAGGAGGCGGCATTATCCAGAGGCGGCATCGACCTGTCAAACCAAACTGCGCGGGCAGTGACTGCCGGGTGTGGCGTGTTACGGGCCGGGAGCGGGCAGCAGCTTCATGTCCGCCAGTGACAGTCTCAGCGAGCGCCAGAACGGCTGCTCGTCAAGCATGTGGCCCTGCACCTTCATGGTCAGCGCCGCGCCGAAGATGATCGTGAACAGCGTGATCACCGAGCCGAACGCCAGCGTGGACATGCCGGTGACGCCCTGGCCGATGGTGCAACCGAGCGCGATGACGCCGCCAAAACCCATCAGCACGCCGCCGATGACGTGATTTACCATATCCTCGCGCGAGCTGAAGGTTTCGATGCGGAAAGTGCCCGACACCAAGGCATACAGAAACGAACCGGTGATGATGCCGAATACGGCGGCGATGCCGAAGTTGATGGTGGAGCCTGTATAGGTCATCAGGTAATTCAGGTTCTCCGCCACCGGCGCGACGAAGGTGTAGGACTCCAGCCGCACCGGCTCGAATTCGTCAAAGCCGAGTTTGCCGGTGATGTACCAGCCGGCGACGACGAGCAGGCCGATGCTGGTCCCGGCAAAAAGATTCTTGTAGCTGGCGAGGAATTCCCTGCTCGCCAGCGCATAGAGGGTGAAGCCGAGGCCGACGACGGCCGCCACCACCCAGCGTACCGCCTGCATGTCGGTCGCGCCGGCCAGTGATTGAATCAGTGTCGCGATGCCCTGATCCGGCACGTTGCGCGCGGCCAGGTCCAGGTTCGTGACCTCGATGGCGTTGATGCGCACCGGCGCAATCAGTCCGCGCAAGGTCATGTAAGCGGTGATGGCCATCAACAGCATCACCACCAGCGATTTCAGGTTACCGCCACCGAACCGCACCAGGGTGCGCTGCCCGCAGCCGCCGCCCAGGGTCATGCCGACGCCGAAGAGAAACCCGCCGAGGGCGTGACCGAGCCAGCCGAAATTGGCCGTGAGATAAATGGACTGGCCGAGGTCGACCACTCCCCATGCCTGCATCAGCTGCGTGCCGATGATGGCGACGCCGATGGCGAGAAACCACGCCCGCAGACGGTTCTTGTCGTCCATGTTCACCCAGTCGCTGACCGCGCCCATGGTGCAGAAATTGGTCTTGTTGGCGATGGCGCCGAACACCACGGCCGCCAGAAAACCCCACAGCGCCACGTTCTGAACATTACTCAGTTCCATAGATACCCCCGGTTATCGCCTTTAATGCAGAAAAAACCGACCATCAGAGACGTTACCGCCCGCCGCTTTATTCCTGGCCGTTCATGCCGGGGATTATTTTGCGTCGCTTTGACGTCTAGTGCCATACCACCTGTCTGTCCGGACTGATCTGGCATGACATTTTGGCACAGCCGGTAATGCTTTCCCCGGAAAACACGGGCGAGTAGAATCATTTTTTTCAGTCATTTTTCATGAGGTACGAAGATGCCGACGTTTGATAAAGAACTGGACACCTCGGGACTCAACTGCCCCATGCCCGTTATGAAAACCAAGAAAATGCTGCAATCACTGGAGGCAGGACAGGTGCTGCATCTGCTGGCCACGGATGTTGGCACCAAGAGCGATATTCCCGCCCTGGTGAACAAAACCGGCGATCAGATCGTCGAGACCAGCGAAGAAGGCGGCAAGTTTCACTTCTATATCAGGAAGGCTTCCTGAAATAAAAAAACCGGGCCCGCGCCCGGTTGCGGTGTGCGCTTTGGCCGCACAACTACAGCCAGGCGTGCACCGGGTGCTGTTCCACCAGATCGACAAAATCGCCGTAGCTCGCGACGCGGACCTCCTTGACGAGATTCGCCAGGCCGCGCGCCTTCAGATCGGCGTCGATGGCATAAACCGTGTGCCGTTTCACGGCCTGCTCGATCAGGGACGATTTCGCCGTTCCCGCGGATGCCGCGTACACGCCGTCTTCCAGCAACAGGATGACATCGCCCGGCTGCGCCACGCGCAGGCAATTTTCCAGCGAGCTGTTCTGGAATGGCGACTTGTTGACGGTATGGAGCATGGGAATTTCCTAGAATGACACGATGCTGTGCTGCGCCGCCATCATCGCAGCGATCTCGGCGCTGTCCAGGACCCGGGGCCGGATCGGCGCGTCGGTCTCTTCGTCCCTGCCGATCGTGATGATCGCATCCTCGGAAATATTCCGGTCCTTGAGCGACTGCCGATCGACGTAAACTTTCGTCACCTCCCAGTCCACCAGGGCGCCGAGCGAGGCCATGAAGCCCTTGATACCGAGTCCCTTCGTGTCCTGGCCCGGGTGCAGGGCCAGCACGCCGTCATCCAGGAACACCACCGACAGTTCCATGTCGTAGGTCGCGAAGATGAACATGACCTCGATGGATTCCTGCACGTAGATGCTGCCGTGCGGCGCCTTGCGCACCGTCACCATGACCTTTTTTCCCGTCGCCGCCATCAGATCCGCCCTGTATCAGTCGCCAAAAGTGACCAGCCGGTCGGCTTCGTCGATCAGGCTCGCCAGCTGGCCCAGACCCGAGATGCGGATATTCGGCACCAGCACCTCGTTGGTGATGCCGCGGCGCTTGGCCGCGGCGACGCAGACGATCATGTCGATGCCGGTCGCGCCCAGTTCCGACCAGCGTTTGGAGATATGCCGGTCGTCCTGCGGCGGATCCATGAGCCGGGTGGCGTTGTACACGCCGTCGTCGTAGAAAAAGATGCCGCGGATGGTATGGCCCTTGGCGAGGGCGGCCTGGATGAAGTTGTACGCGCTGTCAGAGGCTTCGTGATTGTAGGGGCCTTCCAGAACCAGAACCGATAATTTCATGCCCGCTCCGAAATACGTGAACCGCGTTCAGTACCGCCCGGGACAACTCCTCGAAAGGATAATCGAATATTGCCAATATCGAAGCGGAATGCCAAGCCCGCGACATCAACGGTAACGGGTGGGATCGGCGATGCCGGCCTCGGCAAACCCCTGCGCGCGCAGGCGGCAGGCGTCGCAATGGCCGCAGGCGAGCCCCGCGGCGTCCGGGTCGTAGCACGACAGCGTGAGCGCGTAATCAACGCCCAGGCGCGCGCCGCTGCGAATGATTTCATGTTTATGCATTTTCATGAGCGGTGCATGTACATGAAAACCTTTTCCCTCCACCCCGGCCTTGGTGGCCAGATTCGCCAGGCTCTCGAAGGCGCGGATGAATTCCGGCCGGCAGTCAGGATAGCCGGAATAATCCACGGCATTGGCGCCGATATAAATGTCGCGCGCGTCCAGCACCTCGGCCCAGCCGAGCGCAATGGAAAGAAATATGGTGTTACGCGCCGGAACATAGGTGACGGGAATTCCCGGCGTGGACTCCTGCGGCACGGCGATGCGGGTGTCGGTCAGCGCCGAACCGCCCATCCAGCCGATGTCGAGTCTGACTACGCGGTGATCGGCGGCGCCCAGCTGCCGGGCCACGCGGCGCGCCGCGTCGAGCTCCACGCGGTGGCGCTGCCCGTAATCGAAGGTGAGCGCATGGCAGCGCGCGCCTGCGTCCCGGGCCAGGGCCAGCACCGTCGCGGAATCGAGGCCGCCGGAAACCAGCACCACCGCCTTTTTGCCGGCATCAGTGTCCGCGGGCATCGTTCCAGAGCAGTTTGTGCAGCTGTATCTGCATCCGTACCGGCAAATGATCCTGCAGGATCCACTCAGCCAGCTCGGTCGGGTTCAGCTGCCCATGGCAGGGCGAGAACAGCACTTCGCAGCGCTGGTCGAGCTGGTATTCGGCCAGCTTGGCGCGGCTCCATTCGTAATCCGCGCGATCGCAAATAACGAACTTTACCTGGTCCTTGCGGGCGAGATGCGGCATGTTGGCGTAGAGATTGCGCCGCTCCTCTCCGGAGCCGGGCGTCTTGAGGTCCATGACGATGCTCACGCGCGGGTCGATGCCGGCGATGTCGAGCGCGCCGCCGGTCTCGAGCGACACCTCGTAACCGCGCTGGCACAGCGCCGTCAGCAATTCGCGGCACGGGCGTTGCGCCAGCGGCTCACCGCCGGTGACCGTCACGTAGCGTGGCGCGTGCTCCGCCACGCGTTGCATTATCTCACCGAGCTCCATCCACTGCCCGCCATAAAAGGCGTATTCCGTGTCGCAGTAGGTGCAGCGCAGCGGGCAGCCGGTCAGGCGGATGAATACCGTGGGGTAACCCACAGTGCGCGCCTCGCCCTGCAACGAATAAAAGATTTCCGTCACGCGCAGCCGGTCAAGGCCGTGAGCCGTGGATCGTGAGTCGTGAGCGTCAGCGACGGGACGAGGCATCGCCAGAAAAACCGTGCGAGAAAAGCACAAAAGGGATACGCCGGCCGGGTATGGACATGCCGGGAATTTTACCAGAACTTGCCTTTACGATTTTCGACTGACGGTACGAACTGTCTCAGCGTCCTTCTTTTTTCATCTTCGCCAGACGCTGCTCGGCCGATTTGGCGGCAGGCTGGCCGGGATAACGCGCCATCACCTGATTGAGATTTTCCCGTGCCCGCGCCCATTCACCGAGCTCATAATGGCAGTAACCGATCTTGAGCATGGCATCCGGCGCCTTCGGGTTCCCGGGTTGATCGCTCATCAACCGGGTGAACTCCGCCAGCGCCTTGCGAAAATCACGCTTCACGTAATAGGCCTCGCCGAGCCAGTAGCGGGCATTGTCACGCAGAGTGCTTTGCGGGTAGTTCGCGAGGAAGTCACGAAACCCCTTGGCGGCACGGTCGTATTGCCCCTGTTTCATCAGGCTGAATGCCGTGTCGTAGTCCTTCTGCTCCTGGACCGTGATCACGGGAGCGGCGGGGGCGGGCCCGGCGGAGGCCGCCGCAGCGCCCGCGGGAGCGCGGCGCTCCAGCTCGCTGACCCGCCGGTCGATATCGGCCAGCAAATCGCGCTGTCGCGCCTTCAGGCGCTCGATCTCGTTGGTTTGGACCTCGAGCTGGCCCCGCAGGCTGCGCAGCTCCGTTTGCAGCGACTCCAGCTGTTGCAGGAGGTCGGCCAGGACTTCGCGCGATGGCGTGGAGGAGGCTGCCGGCGCACCCCCCACCCCCATTTCCACCACCGGCGGCAGGTTGCGTCCGCCGGACGACGCATCTGCCGCCCACGCCGGCGTGAACAGGCCGGCGGCCAGTACCCCCGCCATCCATACCGCGAAGCGCCGGGGATGCCGCATGGTCATATGCCCGATTTAATAGCCGATCTCGGCGCGGCGATTCTGACGCCAGCAGGACTCATCATGTTCCTGGCACAGCGGCTTTTCCTCGCCGTAAGAAACGGTCTTGATGCGGCTGCCGGCGACGCCGAGAACCTTCATCATGCGCTCGACGGCCTGCGCACGCCGCTCGCCCAGCGCCAGGTTGTACTCGCGCGTGCCACGTTCGTCACAATTGCCTTCGAGCGTCACCTTGAGCTGCGGATTGGACACGAGGTGGGATGAATGGGCCTCGATAATGGCGCGCGCCTCGTCATCGATGGTGCTGCTGTCGAAGGCGAAATGCACGCGCTTCTGCGCCAGCAGTTCGGCGCGTCTCTGCCGTTCACGATCGGACAGGGCCGAACCCGATGCCGCTCCGCTGTCAGCAGGCGCCGTCTGCGCCGGCGCGGCGCCTGATCCGTCGCCCGCGGGCTTGACGGCCTCGTCACTGGCGCAGCCGGCGAGGGCGAGAGCGATGAACAGCGATGCAACGAGATATTTCCTGTTTTTCATGTTTCACTCCTTATATTGCAGTTCACGGTTGTAAGGCGACCAGGCGGGCTCACGCACATCACCCTCCTCTAATTTGAAAAGCTGACGCACACGACCGTCAGCGGAGACCGAAGCCAGCACGCCGCGGCCACGCACCTCGGTGGCATATATAATCATACGCCCGTTGGGGGCGAAACTGGGCGATTCGTCGAGCGAAGTCTCGGTCAGAACCTGCGCTGTCCGATTGTCGAGTCGCAGCACCGCGACGCGGAACCCCCCCTGACTCCGGCTGATGAAGGTGATGGACTTTCCATCCGCGGCATAGGAAGCACGGGCATTGTAATCCCCTTCGAAGGTCAGGCGTTCCGCCGGCCCGCCGGACGCCGTCATGCGGTAGATCTGCGGCGTGCCGGCACGGTCAGAAGTGAACACGATATCGCGGCCATCCGGCGACCAGGCCGCCTCGGTGTCGATGGCCGGATCGCTGGTCAGTCGCCGGAGCGCGCGCGTATCGAGCTGCATCACATAAATCTCGGCATTACCGTCGCGTGACAGCGTCAGCGCCAGACTGCGGCCGTCGGGCGACCAGGCCGGCGCCCCGTTGATGCCGGTAAATTCGGCGATCATGGTGCGCCGGCCGTCGGTCATGTTCTGGATATACACCTTGGAACGCCTGTCTTCGAACGACACATAGGCCAGGCGCTTGCTGTCGGGCGACCAGGCCGGCGACATCAGTGATTCGGGGGAGCGTACCACCGTCTGCGGATTGAAGCCGTCCGAGTCCGCCACTTGCAGCTTGTAGACCGGCTTCACCCCCGCGGGCGCCTCGCGCGTCACGTAGGCGATGCGGGTATTGAAGGCGCCGGGTTCGCCTGTGATTTTCTCGTAGATGATGTCGCTGATCTGGTGCGCCACCGAACGCAGCATCCCGGCCCCGACGGTATAGCGAAAGCCGGCGATTTGGGTTCCCTTGAAGACATCATAAAGTCTGAACTGAACCAGAAATTTTCCCGGCGCCGCCTGACGCACGCTGCCGATCACCAGGGCCTCGGCCTTGAGGATGCGCCAGTCCTTGAACACCACGTCCTTGTCCTCGTGCGGCAGCGAAATGAAATCCTTGCGCGGCAGCACGGCAAAGCGGCCGCTGCGCGCCAGATCCGCCTCGATCACGTCGGAAACATTCTGCGCCGGCGCGGCCTGGCCCTCCCAGCTGAACGGCACGATCGCGATGGGCGTGCCGATTTCCACGCCGCGCGTGATTTCGATGGTCAGCACCGCCTGGGCGCCGATAGACCATAGCAGTAATCCCAGCGTCACAATCCATTTGGCGGCAAATCGCATTACGTCAGGCCTCCTTGTCGGGATCAAACACAAACCGGATTTCCCGGAAATTATCGAACAAGGCCGGGTCCTCGGGCAACGGCAGGGGCGCCGCCTTGTACACGGCATTTTCCACCGAACGGTCGAATATCGCGTTGCCGCTGGAGCGCTCCACTTTGGCCGACAGCACCTCGCCGCTCGGCGTGAGTTTCACCAGTACCTCGCACTTCAGGCCCTTGGTAGTACCCGGCCGGTTCCAGTTGCGGCTGACCTGCCGTTCGATCAGGTAGCGATACTTCTGTATCTCCGTGCCGGCGCGCGCCGCGCTCGCCGCCGCCAGCTGTGCCTTTTCTTCCGCGGCCAGCGACTCCTTCAATGTCTGCTCGGCCGCCTTCTGGCGCCGCGCCTCCTCTTTCTTGTGCGCCTCTTCCTGCATGCGTTTCTGCCGTTCCTTTTCCTGCGCTTCCTGTTTCTTGCGCTCCGCCACCAGGCGCTGCTGCGCCAGTTTCTCTTGCTCTTCTTGCTGCTGCTGTTGCTGCTTCTGCTCGGCCTGACGACGCTTGTCCGCCTCGGCCTTCTGGCGCGCCGCTTCCTCTTCCTGCGCGCGCTTGTTCGTTTCCTCGGGTTTGCGCGTGGGCGGTTCCGGCACGGCCACGGCCTGTACCACCTCGCTGGAAGGCGACTGCACCGTCCAGCGGAAACCGATGACGGCAAGCCCGATCAGCACGGCATGCACCAGCACGGCATACACGATGGCCCGGAACCGTCCCGGATTATGGCGCAACCTCTTGGCTAACACGTTACCAATGGCTCCCGGAAAGGGCCTTCATCGCGGTGGCTCGGTTAACAGACCTACGCTCGGCGCACCGGCGGACTGCAGCAGGGTCATCGCCTTCACCACCTCGCCGTAATTCGCCTGCCGGTCGCCGCGAATCAATACCGGCGTCTTCGGCCGCAGGCGCAGAATCGCCGCCACTTTCCGGCGCAATTCCTCGGACGAGATGCGCCGGTCATCGAGAAAATATTTTCCCTCGCGATCCACCGTCACCACCAGCGTTTCCTGGTCCTGGGATTCCACCGGCTGCGCCGCTGCCCGCGGCAGCTCCACCTTGACGCCCTGCGACAGCAGCGGCGCGGTGATCATGAAGATCACCAGCAGCACCAGCATCACGTCGATATATGGCACGACGTTGATCTCGCTCATCAGTTTCTTGTGGCGCTTGCGGTAAGGCTCCACGTCTAGGCCCTCGCCGCGTACGCCTGGCGCTGGAGAATGCTGGCGAACTCCTGCATGAAAATCTCATAACGCGTCACCAGCCGCTCCACCTTGTTCGAGTAGCGGTTATAGGCAATCACCGCGGGAATGGCGGCGAACAGGCCGATGGCGGTGGCGATCAGCGCCTCGGCAATGCCGGGAGCGACATGCGCGATGGTGGCCTGCTGCACCATGCCGAGCGAACGGAAGGAATTCATGATGCCCCAGACGGTGCCGAACAGGCCGACATACGGGCTGGTCGAACCGACCGTGGCCAGGAACGAAAGATGCGTCTCCAGGTAGTCGATCTCGCGCGACAACGCCACGCGCATGGCGCGCTGCACGCCCTCGAGGATATCCATGGGCTCGATCCTGGACTCCTGGCTGAGACGTTTGTATTCGCGGAATCCCTCCACGAAGATGCTGGCCATGCCGGTGGCATTGGTTTCCTTTTTCGACTGCTCGATGAACATCTGGTTGATATTGGCGCCGGACCAGAATTTGGTTTCGAAGCGGTCGGCCACCTGGTTCGCGCTTTTCAGCGCGAACCACTTGCGGAAAATCATGGTCCAGGAAAGCACCGAGGCGGCCAGCAGCATCAGCATGACCAGCTGCACCGGCAGCGAGGCGTTCCGGACCAGGGACCACATGGCAATGCCTTCGTTCGCGGTTATGTCCATGCGGCGGTTCCTTTATCTATTTTTGATCCGATGCCTTCCGGAATCGGCTGCGGCGCGAACGTGGCGGCGTCGAGGCAGGCCACCTTCACCTCGCCCTCGCAGAGCGTGAGCCCGTCGCGCCGGATTTCCTGGGCAAAGGTAAGGCTGGCCTTGCCGCGCCGGCTGACCTGCGCCGTGACCTGCAGCATGTCGTTGAAACGCGCCGGCTTCAGAAATTCGATTTTGGCGGAACGCACGGCAAATATGACGCCATCCCGGCGCATAAGTTCGTCCTGCTCGAAGCCGAGTGCACGCAGCCACTCGGTGCGGGCCCGTTCCATGAATTTCAGGTAATTCGCGTAGTACACCACGGCTCCGGAATCCGTATCCTCGTAATAAACCCGTATGGGAATGGAAAAAACAGATTTCATATTATCCGTGAAACCGCAGATAAACGCAGATTAACGCGGATAAGAGTCAGTTCGTGCCTTTTTAATCTGCGTTCATCCGCGTTCATCTGCGGTTCCAAAATTATTATTTGGACTCATTCCTCGAATATGCCCCGCTGCTCCGGCGAGCTCGGCGCCTTGAGGCCGAAGTGCCGCCAGGCCGAAGCGGTGGCCAGGCGACCGCGCGGCGTGCGCATGAGATAACCCTGCTGAATCAGAAACGGCTCGATCACGTCCTCGATGGTATCACGCTCCTCGCCTATGGCCGCGGCGAGATTGTCCACCCCCACCGGGCCGCCGGAAAATTTTTCGATCACGGCCAGCAGCAGCTTGCGGTCGAGCATATCGAAGCCGCACTGGTCCACTTCTAGCATGCTGAGCGCCAATTCGGCGATGTCGCCCGTCAGGCGTCCGTTGCCTTTGATCTGGGCAAAATCGCGGGCGCGCCGCAACAGGCGGTTGACGATGCGCGGGGTGCCGCGCGAGCGCCGTGCGATCGCCGCCACGGCATCGGGCTCGATCGGTATCTCCAGAATCCCGGCGGAACGCGCAACGATGCGGGCCAGTTCCTCCGGATTGTAAAACTCCAGGCGTTGCACGATGCCGAAGCGGTCGCGCAACGGCGAGGTCAGCAGCCCGGCGCGCGTGGTCGCGCCCACGAGCGTGAACGGCGGCAGGTCGAGCTTGATGGAGCGCGCCGCCGGGCCCTCGCCGATGAGGATATCAAGCTGATAGTCCTCCATGGCGGGATAGAGGATTTCCTCGACGATGGGGCTCAGCCGGTGAATCTCGTCGATGAACAGGACGTCGTTGGGTTGCAGGTTGGTCAGGATCGCCGCCAGGTCGCCGGGACGCTCCAGCACCGGCCCCGAGGTCTGGCGCAGCCCCACGCCCATTTCATTGGCTACGATATGGGCCAGCGTGGTCTTGCCGAGGCCCGGCGGGCCGAACAGCAGCACGTGGTCCAGGGCCTCGCTGCGCCCGCGGGCGGCGGCGATGAAAATCTCCATCTGCCGGCGGATCGGCTCCTGACCGACGTATTCCGCCAGGCGCGCGGGACGCAGACGGCGGATGTCAGCGGCTTCCTCGGCCGTGTCCACCGCGTGCGCGGATACCAGTCGGTCGGTCTCAATCATCCTGTAGATTTCCACTTACTCCCCCTCTCCCGCGGTAGCGGGAGGTGAGGCGGAAACAGGTAAAGGTCCTGTGGACCTTTACCCCGCCGAACGGGCGTACATGATTCATGTACGCCCCGGCGGGAACAAGGTATTAGGGTTCCCATCATACTGCCATGCCCTTCAGGGCCTGACGAATGATTTCTTCCGCGCTCAATCCCCTGGAGGCAATGCCACGCACCGCCCGGCTCGCCTCGTTCGGTTTGTAACCGAGCGACACCAGCGCGCTGACCGCCTCGCTCACCGGATCGGCCGGCACCGCCGGGCCGTCCGCGGTGACAGAGGCGGCCGGCAGCGGAATCTCCTTCGGCAGCTTGTCGCGCATTTCGATGACCAGGCGCTCGGCAGTCTTGCGGCCAATCCCGGGGACTTTGGTCAGGCGGGCGATGTCCTCTTCAGCCACGCAGCGGGTGAATTCTTCGTCCGACAGGCCCGAAAGCACCGCCAGGGCCACGCGCGGTCCCACGCCATTGACCTTGAGCAGATCGCGAAACAGCCGGCGCTGGGCCTCACGCGCAAAACCATATAATAGGTGGGCATCCTCGCGCACCACCAGGTGCGTATGCAGCGTGACCGGCTCGCCCACCGCCGGCAGTTCGTAAAAGGTGGTCATGGGCGCTTCCAGCTCGTAACCCACGCCGCCCACGTCCACCAGCAGCACCGGCGGTTCCTTGCGCAACAACACCCCGCGCAGCCGGCCGATCACAGCGGCAACCTCATGCCACGCCGGCCCGAGCGGCGCCGGGTCAGGGCCGCTGCCTGCGACAGGCGCCCGACCGCGTGATGCGCATGGCAGATGGCGCAGGCGAGCGCGTCGGCGGCGTCGGCCTGGGGCGCGGCGCTAAGGCCCAGCAGCGCCTTCACCATGTGCTGCACCTGCTGCTTGCCGGCATGGCCCTTGCCGACGGCGGCGCGCTTGATCTGCAGCGCGGTGTACTCGGCGACATCGAGCATGTGGTTGGCCCCGGCGAGAATGGCCGCGCCGCGTGCCTGTCCGAGTTTGAGCGCGGAATCCGCGTTTTTTGCCATGAATACCTTTTCGATCGCCAGCACCGTCGGTTGATAGGTCCGGATGATTTCCGCCACGCCGTCGTACACCGTCTTGAGCCGGCCGGCAAGCTCGGCCTTGGGCACGCGCACGCAACCGCTGGCGATGTATTCGACCCGGCCGTTACGCAGCACCTGCACCACACCGAAACCGGTAATGCGGGAACCGGGGTCGATGCCGAGGATGCGCATCAACGTGTTCCGTTTCTGCGGGACAATTTCATCCCTGTGGAATACATCAGGCTTACCCCTCTCCCCTTGCCCTCTCCCGCAAGGGGAGAGGGGGAGTTAGTGAGAATCCTCATTTCGATCTGCATCAACTCGCCTGCTTGAGAAGTGCGTCTGGAAGGTCGGCATTGGAATACACGCTCTGCACATCATCCAGGTCATCCAGCGCCTCCAGCAGCTTGAGCAGATTCTCCGCATCCACGCCGGCCACGGGTGCCGAGGTCGCGGCGCGCTGCTGTATCTCGGCCTGCTCGGGTTTCAGGCCATGTTTCCCCATGGCCTCGAGCACGGCATGAAACGCCTCCGGTGTGGTCAGAACTTCAATCGAACCGTCCTGGTCCGTGATCACGTCGTCGGCGCCGGCTTCGAGGGCGGCTTCCATAATCCTGTCCTCACTCGCGCCCGCGGGATAGACGAGCACGCCGGTCTTGGTGAAAAGAAAGGCCACCGAGCCGTCCTGGCCCAGATTGCCGCCATGCCGGGAAAAGGCATGGCGCACCTCGCCCACGGTGCGGGTGCGGTTGTCGGTGGTGCACTCGACCAGGATCGCGACCCCGGCCGGGCCGTAGCCTTCATAATGCACTTCCTCGTATTGCGCGCCTTCGAGCTCGCCGGTGCCGCGCTTGATGGCGCGCTCGATGGTGTCCCGGGTCATGTTGGCGTCGAGCGCCTTGTCCACGGCGGCACGCAGGCGCGGGTTCAGCTTGGGATCGCCCCCGCCGCCCATGCGCGCGGCGATGGTGATTTCGCGGATCAGCTTGGTGAATATCTTGCCGCGCCGGGCGTCTTGCACGCCTTTGCGGTGCTTGATATTGGCCCATTTGCTATGGCCGGCCATGAGAATTCCCGGAGTGTCCCTGTGGCAGAGGCCGTCAAGTGTAACATCGGGCCCGGGCCCGCCCCAACCGCGCGGAAACGCCTGTCCCCTCATCGATCGAAACGACCGGCATTCAGAAACGCGGCGATCTGACGTGCCGCCGCGCGTGAAAACATCATGCCGGTATGCGACACCGGCAACACCAGGTGTTCCTGCGCGGCGGGAAAGGCGCTTTCTTTCACCGTCAGCAAGCCGTCGTTCGGCCGCGGCAAGCCGCGATACAGGAAGCGCCCCAGACCGAAGGAACGCGTACCACAAAGCGCGCCGATTTCGCGTGGCGGCGGCGTCCATTGCTGGGGTTCGCCGGCCAGCAGTTGCGCCACGCCCTTTCCCATCGCCCGGCGCCAGAAGGCGTGACGGTTCAGGTGCTGCGCCACGCGGCAACTGCCATGCGGGGTGCCCAGCGTGACGATGCGTCCCGGTTTCTGCCGGGGATGATCCTGAAACAGCGCGCGGATCAGGATGCCACCGAGACTGTGGCCAACCAGATGCACGGTGTCAGCATCGAGTGTGTCGAGGAAACGCGCCAGCTGCGCGGCATTGGCATGGAGATCGAGGCGGACGGAAGCATAAGAAAACACATGAATCACAAATCCCTGACGGCGCAAGCGACGTGCCAGCAACCACAGGATATAGCCCGAGAACCACAGGCCATGGATGAGAACGACGGCTTGGGGTCTGGCGGCGGTTATGGCGAAACGTCGAGCATGCGCTTGAGCGCCAGGCGCGCGGCCTCGGCCTCGGCCGGGGCCACCTTGATCTGGTTGACCACGCGACCGGCGACCAGGTTCTCCAGGGTCCACAGCAGGTGCTGCGGGTCTATGCGGAACATGGTGGAACACATGCACACCGTGGGCGACATGAATTCGACGATCTTGTTCTGTGCCCGACCCTGCTCGGCGAGGCGGTTCACCAGATTGAGCTCGGTGCCGACCAGCCAGCGGCTGCCCGGCGCGGATTGCTCGATGGTCCTGATGATGAATTCGGTCGAGCCGACATAATCCGACTTCTGGCACACCTCGAAGGAGCATTCGGGGTGCGAGATTACCTTGCCCTCCGGATGGTTCTTGCGGAACGCATCGATATGCTGCGGCTTGAACATCTGATGCACCGAGCAGAAACCCTTCCACAGCAGGATCTTCGCCTTCTCGATCTGCTCCCGGCTCAGGCCGCCGCGCGGCTGGTTGAAATCCCACTCGGCCATGTCTTCCAGCGGGATACCCATGCGATAAGCGGTGTTGCGGCCGAGATGCTGGTCGGGGAAGAACAAAACCTTTTCGCGCTGTTTATAGGCCCACTCGAGCACGCGCGCGGCGTTCGACGAGGTGCACACCAGTCCGCCGTGATTGCCGCAGAAGGCCTTGAGATCGGCCGAGGAATTGATGTAGGTGATGGGCGTCACGCGGCTATCCGGATCGAACAGCGCGCCGAGTTCCTTCCAGGCGCGCTGCACCGCGGTGTAATTGGCCATGTCGGCCATGGAACAACCGGCGGAGAGATCGGGCAGGATGGAAACCTGTTCCGGGCGCGACAGAATATCCGCGACCTCGGCCATGAAGTGCACGCCGCAAAAGACGATGTAATCGGCATCGCTCGAGGCCGCGAGGCGCGACAGCTTGAGCGAGTCGCCGGTGAAATCGGCGTGGCGGTAAACCTCGTCGCGCTGGTAGTGATGCCCGAGAATCACCAGACGCTTGCCAAGCCGCGCTTTCGCATCGCGAATGCGCGCATCGCAGTCCCCGTCGGGAATGCTGTCGAATTGCTCATAGGCCAGTGCGGTTGCCATGTTTGCTATCGATTCAAATTTGTCACCCTCTCCCCTTACCCTCTCCCGCCTGCGCGGGAGAGGGGGAGTAAGAGTTCTTCACTTTAAGAATTGCCTCGCGGTTCGTCCATGAAAAAACTTTCGACGCGGCTTCATCGAAGGAATACCAGCCGTATTCCGTGTGCTCGGCAGAATTCAAAGTTATAACCTTTTCCGCAGGAAGCGCAAGGAAATACACATATTCTGTGTTCTCTTTCACTTCGGGCGCGTAGCGATGGCGCCATTGCGGCAGAATCGAATAACGATTCGCCTGTCCGGCGTCGCGCAGGCCGGCGGCATCCAGGCCGGTTTCCTCCCGGAGTTCGCGTACGGCGGCCTGGCGCGACTCGGTCTCCTCCCATTTCAGGCTGCCGGTAACCGACTGCCACAAGTCGCCCTCACCCGCGCGTTTCAGCAGCAAAACCTTGCCGGTCACGGTATAAACCACGACCAGCACCGATTCGGGACGTTTAAACCTTTTGTTCGGATTTTTCACCGGCGCTCTCACCGGCGGTTTTTTCCGGGGGCTTGCGCAACCTGATGTGCAGCTCGCGCAGCTGCATCTCGTCCACCGGGCTTGGCGCCTCGGTCATGAGGCAGGCGGCCTTCTGGGTCTTGGGGAAAGCGATCACGTCGCGGATGGAGTCCACGCCGCTCATGAGCGCGCACAGACGGTCGAGACCGAAGGCGATGCCGCCGTGCGGCGGCGCGCCGTAGCGCAGCGCATCCAGCAGGAAGCCGAACTTGGCGCGTGCCTCTTCGGGCCCGATGCCGAGCGTGGCAAACACCTTTTCCTGCACGTCCACGCGGTGGATACGGATGGAACCGCCGCCGATCTCGGACCCGTTCAGGACCATGTCATAGGCGCGTGCCTTCACGTTCGCGGGATCGATGTCCACGCGCCCCACATCCTCGGTCTTGGGCGAGGTGAACGGATGATGCAGCGCGACCCAGCGTTTGGCATCGGCGTCGTAATCGAACATCGGGAAATCCACGACCCAGATCATCTTCCAGGCTTCCTGCTTGAGCTTCAGGTCATCGCCGAGTTTCAGGCGCAGCGCGCCGAGCGCGTCGTTGACCACCTTGGCGGTATCGGCGCCGAAGAAAATCAGGTCGCCGCTTTGCGCGCCGGTGCGCTGCAGGATGCCCGCGATGACCTCGTCCGGCAGGAACTTGAGTATCGGCGATTGCAGCCCGTCACGGCCCCTGGCGGCATCGTTGACCTTGATATAGGCCAGGCCCTTGGCGCCGTACTGGCCGACAAATACGGTGTAGCCGTCGATCTGGCTGCGCGGCAACTCGCCGCCCTTGGGCACGCGCAAGGCCGCCACGCGCCCGGCCGGGTTGTTGGCCGGACCGGCGAAGACCTTGAACTCGACGTTCTTCATCAAATCGCCGACATCGACCAGCTCCAGCGGCACGCGCAGATCGGGCCGGTCGGAGCCGAAGCGGCGCACGGCCTCGTCGTAGCTCATGCGCGGGATGGGATTGGGCAACTCCACGTTGAGCACGTCCTTGAACAGCGCGCGCAGCATTTCTTCCATCAGGCCCATGACGCCATTTTCATCGAGGAACGAGGTTTCGATGTCGAGCTGGGTGAATTCCGGCTGGCGGTCGGCGCGCAGGTCCTCGTCGCGGAAACAGCGCGTGATCTGGAAATAGCGCTCGAAGCCCGCCACCATGAGCAACTGCTTGAACAGCTGTGGCGACTGCGGCAGCGCGAAGAAATGTCCCGGATTGGTGCGCGAGGGCACCAGGTAATCGCGCGCGCCTTCGGGCGTGGACTTGGTCAGCATCGGGGTCTCAATTTCGGTGAAATGCCGGTCTTCCAGGAAGCGGCGCAGCGTCCGGGTGATCTGGTGACGCAGGCGCAGGTTTTTCTGCATGAAATCACGCCGCAGATCGAGATAGCGATAGGTCAGGCGCACCTGCTCGGAAAGCCCTTCCTCATCGAGCTGGAACGGCAGCGCCTCGGCACGATTGAGAATCTCGATGCTGTCGGCAACGACTTCCACCTTCCCGGTACGCAAATGCGCATTCTCCGTGCCGGCCGGCCGTGCCCGCACGCTGCCCTGGATGCGCAGGACGAATTCGGTGCGCACCGATTCGGCCGCCGCGAAAGGCTCCTTTTTCGAGGGATCGAACACTGTCTGCACCACGCCCTCGCGGTCGCGCAAGTCGATGAAAATCACGCCGCCGTGGTCACGCCGGCTGTGAGCCCAGCCGCACAGGGTGACGCGTTTCCCGATAAAGGATTCGTTGAGTTCGCCGCAAAAATGACTGCGCATGATTACCTGTTTCAATTTCAAAAATATAATTTTGAACTGCCAAGACGCCAAGAACGCCAAGGGTTTTTCTTTTCAAAAAAATCTTTTCTTGGCGACCTTGGCGTCTTGGCGGTTGATAGCATTTTTCAGAGGCGCGCTCAGGAGGCCTGGCGCGCGTGCTGATCGATGATTTCGTCTTTTTTGCCTTCCGGGACCACCACGCCGACCGACAGCAGCATTTTAAGGCCCTGGTCCACGCTCATGTCGAGCTCGATCACGTCGTCGCGCGGAACCATGAGAAAAAAACCGGAGGTGGGATTGGGCGTGGTCGGAATGAATATGTTCACGATCTCCTGCCCGGTCTTGCGGCTGATCTCGTCAGCCCCCGATCCGGTCTGAAACGCCAGCGACCACATGCCGCGACGCGGATATTCCACCAGCACCACCTTGCGGAACGACTTGCCGGAGGAAAACATGCTCTCCGTCACCTGCTTGACCGAGGCGTAGATCGAACGCACCAGCGGGATGCGCTGCAGCAGGCGCTCGCCGATGGTGAACAGCTGCATGCCGAAAAGGTTGGTGACCACCATGCCCGTCAACAGCACCACGATGGCGGTCAGCACCAACCCCAGGCCCGGGATACGGAAGCCCAGGAGATGTTCCGGCTGGATGACCGCGGGCAGCAGCAGCAAAGTCTGGTCCATCAGGTCCACCAGAAACGCGACGATCAAGAGGGTGACGCCGAGCGGGACCCAGACCAGCAGCCCGGCCATCAGATAACGTCGCAGGGCACCCATCATCGCTCAGTGGCAGCCGCAACCGCCGCTGCCGCAACCGCCGCCGGCCTTCTTTTTCGGCGGGGTGTCCGAAGGCCCGGATTTTTCCTTTTTCTTTCCACTGTCCTTGAAATCCGTGGCATACCAGCCACTGCCCTTGAGCTGGAATCCGGCCGCGGAAATCAGCTTTTTGAGCGTGGACTGGCCACAGGCGGGACAGTCCTTGAGGACCGGATCGCTCATCTTCTGGATGGCTTCCAGCCGGTGACCACAGGACCCGCATTCATATTCATAAATCGGCATACAGGTTCTCCCGAAAAAAACGCGCCCCCAAGTATGGGGGCGGGGAATCAGACAAACAAGCCGGATTATATCCCGGGACCCGCTGTAACGCATTATTTTTAAAGCATTGTCTGGCCCGAAAGGCCTTATCCCGCGCGGCGGCGGCCCGCGACCGTGGGTGCCAGGGCGATGCTGGCGCGCTTCGGACCGGTTAACCGTTCCGGCAGGAGACTGCCGGGTGGCGACGCCAGCGCCATCGGTTACGGCTCGTCACGACAAGTCGACGCGATAAACCGCGAGGACGGATACAGGGACGACAGAAACCGGCGCGGCGGACCGCTGTCTCGAAGCCTGAAATTTTCGGGAAAATTGCGATGGCGCTCTTCTATCCCCCTGCTTTTTCCGATAAATTATGCGCGTTCAACGGAACCCCTTAACCCAACCTTCCACTCAGGAGCATTACATGGCAAACAACAAGCCGGGAAAGAAACCGACCACGAAGTCCGAGATCTACGCCCATATCGCCGAGAAAACCAGCCTCAAGCGCAAGGACGTGGTAGCCGTATTCGACACCTTGACCAGCCTCATTGAGCGCGATCTGAAAAAGGGCCCGGGCATTTTCAATCTCGTCGGCCTGATGAAGATCAAAATGATCTACAAACCCGCGGTGCCGGCGCGCAAGGGCATCAACCCGTTCACCAAGGAAGAGGTCATTTTCAAAGCCAAGCCGGCGCGTAACGTGGTCAAGTGCCAGCCGCTGAAAATGCTGAAGGACATGGTGTAAGCGGAAACCCGCAGGAAACAGACGTTTCCGGAAACACTTTTGATGCGCCTCTGGCGCACGGAATGTTCGTCGAGGGTATAACGGATTCGGGACAACGATCCGGTGGATCGTTGTCCCGTTAACTCGCCTGGACCGGGAAAGCCTTGCTGAACCTGGTCATCCAGTCATCACAGGAATAATGCCTCCCCCTGCCGGTCCCGCAGGAGCTGGCGTTTACTCCTCGTCTTCGTCCAGATCCTCGTCCTCATCCAGATCGGTATCGTCATCGTCGGTCTCGTCGCTATCGTCGACCTCGTCCTCTTCTTCGTCTTCCTCGTCCGACTCCAGCTGCTCCAGGTCCATCCCATACCAGTCATCCAGATCGATCTCGTCGGTGGTGCCGTCGCCGTACTGAATCTCGATGGTCCCGTCGTTTTCATCAAAAGCGATCACCTCGAAAGTGCGGCCGTCCTCCTCCCGGTCTTCGTAGAAAGCCCCTACCACCGGCTCTTCATGCATAGGCATTTTCATTCCCCTCGCGAAAAAAACTACCCTTCTTCACAGAATTATATAGACGGCATTTTGTGCTCTGCCACTCCCGCCCGCCGCCCTTTTTTCCCGGCCGCAACCGCACTATGCTGACGGGCTTGCGACCGCCGTAACCGGCCATGGTTTCGTATAAAACGAGGGAAATTATATGACAGCGGACTGCCTGTTTTGCAAAATGGTGGCGGGCAGCATCAAACCCGGCACGGTCTACGAGGACAGCGACGTGCTGGCGTTCAACGACATCAACCCGCAAGCCCCGGTACACGTCCTGGTGATTCCCAAGCAACACATCGCCACGCTGAATGACCTGGACGCCGGCCATGCCACGCTCACCGGCAAGCTGATCAGGGCGGCAGCGCACATTGCCCGGGAAACCGGAATCGCCGAACCCGGCTACCGCCTCGTCCTGAACTGCAATGCCGACGCCGGCCAGTCGGTGTTTCACATCCATCTGCATCTGCTCGGCGGCCGTCACATGCGCTGGCCGCCTGGCTGAGCGGCAATAAAAAAGGCGTGAAGGAAACCCTTCACGCCTTGGGGTAAATTGCTTCTGCGCTCAGAACGGGATGTCGTCGTCGAAATCCCCGGCCATGGCGGCGTTGCTCGCCTTCTTGGCCCCGGCCGGACCGCTGCTCTCGGCCGCGGATGGCTGGTCCTGGTTGAAATTGTCGCTCGGGACGCCGGCACCGCCGCGCGAGCCGAGCATCTGCATTTCATTGGCGACGATTTCGGTGGTATAGCGGTCGTGGCCTTCCTTGTCCTGCCACTTGCGCGTTTGCAACCGCCCTTCGACATATACCTGCGAACCCTTTTTCAGGTACTCCCCGGCGATCTCGGCCAGGCGCCCGAAAAACACCACGCGGTGCCATTCGGTCTTTTCCTGCTTCTCGCCGGAATTCTTGTCCTTCCACGATTCCGAGGTGGCCAGCGTGACGTTCGCCACCGCCGAGCCGTTGGGGGAATAACGCACTTCGGGGTCGCGCCCCAGATTGCCGATCAGAATTACCTTGTTTACACCGCGTGCCATGCTTGCATCTCCATTAGGTTATACACGGAGCCCTGTGCTGAAATAAACAACCCGTTTCTCCGTGAAGTTGAGGGCAACGCATGATAGCCAGAATCAAATGCCGACACAATTCCACCGGCGGCATGGCGCCGGGCCGATGAATTTCATCGGTTTACGGGAAAGTCCTGAGAATTCATGTCAGGAATGAATGGCAAAAGCTTTAGCCGCACAGGTCACGGAAAGATAAAAAAGGCTTTCACCCGGTGATTGCGCTGCGCTGTGCGGCCGGCTTTTTTGATGAGGAAAAAATCAGGCCGACGGCAACAGATGGCGCAGCGCCTGCTCGTCGAAGCGGCGGCTGTCGACCTTAAGATAGGCCACGCCCTCGTCCGCCATCACGCTGGCTTCGGCCACGCCCATCACGCCTTTAAGCTTCTGCTCCAGACGGCGCGCGTCTTCCGTGCTCAGGGCGCTGATATGGAACATCAGGTTCTTTACCGCCGGCGGCGCTTTCATGCCATAGGCCAGATACAACCAGATGGCGATCAGGACCGACCCGAATTCGAACACGGCGGCGGCCCCGAAGTGTTGCGACAGGATTCCACCCGCCGCGCCGCCGACAAAAAGCCCCAGTGCCTGCGAGGTGTTGTAGACACCCATGGCGGTGCCCTTGGCCCGGGCCGGGGCAATTTTGCTCACCAGCGACGGCAGGCTCGCCTCCAGTACGTTGAAGGCCACAAAGTAAAGCGTGAGTACCGTGACCACGCCCCAGAAATGATTGATGGCGGAAACAAAGGCGAGCTGCGTGACCAGCATCAGCGCCACCGAACCGACGAACACCGGCTTGACCTTCGCCTTTTTCTCGCCATAGAGAATCAGCGGCGCCATGAAAACGACGGAGATCGCCAGCACCGGCAGATACACCTGCCAGTGATGGTTGGCGTCGAGCCCGCCGGTCTCGCGCAGCAGCAAAGGCACCACCACAAACATCGCCATTTGCACCACATGCAAGGCGAAGATGCCGAAATTGAGGCGCCGGAGTTCGCCGTTGCGCAGTACCTCGGGAAGACCGGCCGGCGTGGCCTCGGCGTCGGAATGAAAATGGCTTTGCGGCGGATCAGGGACGACGAACTTCATCATCGGAATCGCCAGCAGCGCCAGCGCGCCGGTCATGGCGAAGATGCCGGGTATGCTGATCAAATGATAAAGCGCCGGACCCAGAACCAGGGAAAGCGCGAAGGTCAGCCCGATGGTGCCGCCGACCATGGCCATGGCCTTGGTACGGTGCTCCTCGCGCGTGAGGTCCGCGAGCAGTGCCGTCACCGCCGCGTTGATCGCACCCGCGCCCTGGATGGTGCGGCCGATAATGACCATGTAGATATCATCGGCCGAGGCGGCGACAAAACTCCCCAAGGCAAACAGCGCCAACCCGAAATAGATGACGCGCTTGCGCCCCACGCGATCCGAGGCCATGCCGAAGGGCAATTGCAGCAACGCCTGGGTCAGCCCGTACATGCCCAGCGCCAGACCCACGAGGGTGTGGTTTTCGCCGCCCGGCAGATGCTCCGCGTACAGCGCGAACACCGGCAGGATCAGGAACATCCCCAGCATGCGCAGGCCGTAAATACTGGCGAGGCCGGCGGCGGCGCGCCGCTCCTGCGGGGACATGCGGTCAGAAGGGGAATGCATTTGTTCGGGTTGGGAAAAACCGGCTGTTTTGCGTATAGTAACAGATTGTCTTTTGGCCTGGCACCCTCCGCCGACACACAGCAGCATGGAAACCATCCGCATCCGCGGCGCACGCACGCACAATCTCAAGAACATCGACGTCGACCTGCCGCGCGACCAGCTCATCGTCATCACCGGACTATCCGGCTCCGGCAAGTCCTCGCTTGCTTTCGATACACTTTATGCCGAAGGTCAACGCCGTTACGTCGAATCGCTGTCGGCCTACGCGCGCCAGTTCCTGGCGCTCATGGAAAAGCCGGACGTGGACCTGATCGAAGGCCTGAGCCCGGCCATTTCCATCGAGCAGAAATCCACCTCGCACAACCCGCGCTCCACGGTCGGCACCGTTACCGAGATCTACGACTACCTGCGCCTGCTGTACGCGCGCGTGGGCGAGCCGCGCTGCCCGGAGCACGGCGTGACGCTCAAGGCCCAGACCGTGAGCCAGATGGTGGACCATGTCATGGCGCTGCCCGAGGACACCAAGCTCATGCTGCTGGCGCCGCTGGTCGAGGACCGCAAGGGCGAGCACCTGCACATCCTGGAGCGGCTGCGCGCGCAGGGCTATATCCGCGCGCGCATCGACGGCACGGTGGTTTCTCTGGATGAAGCGCCGGACCTCAAGAAGAACTTCAAGCACACCATCGAGGCCGTGGTGGACCGCGTGGTAGTGCGTCCGGGACAGGAGCAGCGTCTGGCCGAATCCTTCGAAACCGCGGCCAACCTGGGTGAAGGCCTGATCCGCGTGGTGGTGCTGGACGAACAAAACAACAGCACGCAGGAAATCGTATTTTCCGCGCGCTACGCCTGCCCGCACTGCGGCTATTCGCTTGCCGAACTCGAACCGCGGCTGTTCTCATTCAACAACCCGGCCGGGGCCTGTCCCGGCTGCGACGGTCTCGGCGTGCGCCAGTTCTTCGATCCCGCGCGCGTGGTCAGCGACCCCACGCTGTCGCTGCCGGCCGGCGCGATCCGCGGCTGGGACCGGCGCAACGCGTTTTACTTTCACATGCTGGAATCGCTGGCGAAACACTACAAGTTCGATCTCGATGCGCCGTTCGAGAAGCTCCCGAAAAAAGCGCGCGACGTCATCCTGCATGGCAGTGGCGAAGAACTCATCACCTTTACCTATTTCAGCGAGCAGGGTCCGCGCGCCAAACGCAAACATGCCTTTGAAGGCGTGATCCCCAATATCGAACGACGCTATCGCGAGTCCGAATCCAATTCCGTGCGCGAGGAACTGGCGAAATTCCTCAGCCATCAGCCGTGCGAGACCTGCGAGGGCTCGCGCCTGAAACGCGAGGCGCGGCACGTGTTCGTGGAAGGCAGGGCGCTGCATGAAATCACCCGGCTGCCGGTGGAAGCGGCGCTCGGTTTTTTCCAGGGCCTGCGCCTGGCCGGAAGCCGTGGTGAAATCGCGGCCAAGATCGTGAAGGAGGTCGCCAACCGCCTCGGCTTCCTGGTAAACGTCGGCCTCGATTACCTGACGCTGGCGCGTTCGGCGGAAACACTCTCCGGCGGCGAGGCCCAGCGCATCCGCCTGGCCTCGCAGATCGGCGCCGGACTGGTCGGCGTCATGTACGTGCTCGACGAGCCTTCGATCGGCCTGCACCAGCGCGACAACGCGCGCCTGCTCGACACGCTCCGGCGCCTGCGCGATCTGGGCAACAGCGTGATCGTGGTGGAGCACGACGAGGAGGCGATTCGCGCCGCGGATTTCGTGCTCGACATCGGCCCGGGCGCAGGCGTGCACGGCGGCGAGGTCGTGGCCCAGGGCACGCCGGCGGACATCCTGCGGCATCCCGCTTCGATCACCGGCGCCTACCTGCGCGGCGAGCGCAAGATCGCGGTCCCGGCGCGCCGCACGCCCAACGATCCGGCGCGCCAGCTGGTCATCCGCGGCGCCACCGGCAACAACCTGAAAGACGTGGATGTTTCGATTCCGGTGGGGCTGTTCACCTGCGTCACCGGCGTCTCGGGCTCGGGCAAGTCCACGCTCATCAACGACACCCTCTACGCCTCGGTCGCCAAACATCTGTACGGCTCGGCGCTCGAACCCGCCCCTTGCCGCGCCATCGAGGGGCTCGAGCAGTTCGACAAGGTCGTCGACATCGATCAGTCGCCGATCGGGCGCACCCCGCGCTCCAACCCGGCGACCTATACCGGGCTGTTCACCCCGATCCGCGAACTGTTCGCCGCCACCCCCATGGCGCGCGAGCGCGGCTACGCGCCGGGGCGCTTCTCGTTCAACGTCCGCGGCGGACGCTGCGAGGCCTGCCAGGGCGACGGCCTGATCAAGGTGGAAATGCATTTCCTGCCGGACATCTACGTGCCCTGCGACGTGTGTCGCGGCAAGCGTTACAACCGTGAAACCCTCGACATCCGCTACAAGGACAAAAGCATCGACGAGGTGCTGGCCATGACCGTGGAAACGGCGGCGGAGTTTTTCAGCGCCATCCCGGCCGTGAGCCACAAGCTCCAGACGCTGCTCGAGGTCGGCCTGTCCTACATCACCCTCGGCCAGAGCGCCACCACGCTCTCCGGCGGCGAGGCGCAGCGCATCAAGCTCGCGCGCGAACTGTCCAAGCGCGATACCGGACGCACGCTGTACATCCTGGACGAGCCGACCACGGGGCTGCATTTCCACGACATCCAGCAGTTGCTGACGGTGCTGAACCGGCTGCGCGACCATGGCAACACCGTGGTCGTGATCGAGCACAATCTGGACGTGATCAAGACCGCCGACTGGCTGATCGACCTGGGCCCTGAAGGCGGCGACGGCGGCGGAAAAATTCTCGTCACCGGCACGCCGGAGGCAGTGGCGGGGCACCCGGCCTCGCACACCGGGGAGTTCCTGAAACACTTGCTGGAGCGCGCCGCGCCGCCCCAACGCCGCGCCGGCTAGCCTAGCCGGCGGTTCCGCTCGCGTGCGTGCGCACCGAGTTCCACTCCTGTTCCGGCAGCTGCAACACCTGGTGCAGCGGCTTGGGCGTGTCGATGCCATGCCCCTGCGCGTGGTCCACGCCGATTTCGCGCAACATCTCGATCAGGCCCGGGCTTTCCACCGATTCGGCGACGGTAATGAGTCCCATGACATGCCCGACCTGGTTGATGGCCTCCACCATGGCGCGGTGCAGCGGATCCTCCAGCATGCCCTCGACGAAGTCGCCGGCGATCTTGAGGTAATCCACGGTCAGGCTCTTGAGATAACCGAAGGAAGACAGCCCCGATCCGAAATCGTCGAGCGCGAAGCGGACGCCCATATGCTTGAAGCGCGCGATGAAATCGCGCGCGCGGGTGAGATTGGCGATCGCCGCGGTTTCGGTGATCTCGAAACAGATGCTGCGCGGATCGACCCGGTACTGGGCGAACTGCTGCATGACGAATTCCAGAAACTGCTCGTCACCGAGCGACTGGCCGGAGAGGTTGATCGCGAACAGCGCCTTGCCGGATTCACCGCCGCCGGCGGCGCGCGCCTGGTATTTCTCCAGCATGGGAAACACCGTCCGGATCACCCAGCGGTCGATGGAAGGCATCAGGTGATAGCGCTCGGCGGCCGGGATGAAGGCCGCCGGCAGCACCAGGTCCTCGTCCTGCACGCGCACCAGGATTTCATGGAACGGGCCGGTCTGTTTCACCGTGTCCTGCAGCGGGACGATGGCCTGGCAGTACAGATCGAAGCTGTTGTTCTCCAGGCCCTGGCGCAGACGGTGCACCCACTGCATCTCGCCGCGGCGCTGGGCGAAGGCGCGGTCGTCCGGCTGATAAATATGAATGCGGTTGCGCCCGCGGTCCTTGGCGATGTAGCAGGCGGAGTCGGCGGCGCTCAGCACCTCCGTCAGGCCGCCGCTGTCGCGCGAGATCGGCACCAGGCCGATGGAAACGCCGATCTCGAACGCGCGCCGCTCCCACATGAAACGGAAATCCTTGACCGACTGGCGCAGCAGGTCGGCGATCTGCTCGGCCTTGTCGACGGAACAGTCCTCGAGGATGACGCCGAATTCGTCGCCTCCCAGGCGCGCCAGCATGTCGCTGGCACGGATTTCTTTCTGCAGGTGGCTGGCCAGCTGCTTGAGCAGTTCATCGCCGGCGATATGGCCGCAGGTGTCGTTCACGATCTTGAACTGGTCGAGGTCGAGATAAAGCAGCGCGTGCGTGCGTTCCCCGGCGCGCGCGCTTTCCAGCACGCGCTGCAGGCGTGACTCGAATTCGCGCCGGTTGAGCAGTCCCGTGAGCGGGTCGCGCGAGGCCAGAAAGGCCATGTGCCGGGCCATGCTCTGGATTTCCGTCACGTCGTGGAATACCACCACCGCGCCCAGGATCACCCCGTCGCGGTCGCGGATCGGCGCCGCCGAGTCCTGGATTTCGATCTTGCCGCCGTCATGGCTCATCAGCAGGTGATGGCTGTCGTGGCGGATGGTGCGACCGTCCCGCAGGCAATAATGAATGGGATATTCCTCAAGGCGGTTGGACTCCTCGTCGAAGATCTTGAACACCTCGCTCAGGGGCTTGCCGCGCGCTTCGTCACCGCGCCATTCGGTAAATTGCTCTGCTACCGGGTTCATGTACACGATCCGGCCCGCGGCGTCGGTGGTGATCACGCCATCGCCGATGGACTCGAGCGTCACCTGCGCGCGCACCTTTTCCTGGAACAGCGCGTCTTCCGAGCGCTTCTTCTCGCGGTCGCGCGCCTCCTGCAGGGCCGCCGCCATGGCGTTGATGCCGTCCTCCAGCCGGCCGACCTCGCCGCCGGATTGCGTCGATACGCGGTAATCGAGCACGCCGTTCTTGATCTTTTCCACCGCCCGGGTCAGCGAAATCACCGGCCGCGTCACGCCGCGAGCCATGCGCAACGCGAACACTACGGTCAGCCCCAGGCCGAGCACGACCATGAACAGACTTTGGAACAGGATACGGTTCTGTTCGGTTTGCAGCGCGGCACGGGAAAGCGACACCGAAACCCACCCCAACTGCCGGTGTGTGTCGGTCGCGCCGGACTCGCTGCGATAAATCGGCGCCAGGAACTTGTAGCGCATGACGTCGAGGACCGGGCCTTTGTCCTTTTCGTCGGCGGCGACGCGCGCGAGAATGCTCCCGCCCATGTCCGTGACACTCACCGACAGCACGTTCTTTTCCTTCAACACCGATTCGAGCAGTTCCTCCAGCTTCTTGCGGTTGCGGGTCGAAACCGCTTCCTCGCTGGTCGACGCCAGGCGCACGGCGAGTGTCTGGCCGCGATCGTGCAGCGCCTGTTCCAGGTCCTGGATACGGGCGTTGGTGAATTGCTGCAAGGCCAGCAGCAGCACCGCCACGGTCAGCGGGGCGAGAGCCAGAAACAGCACCCGCTTCTGGAGGCTCCATTCTTTCATGTGATTTTCATGGCAGTATCAGCGAGAGGGGATCGCCTGGCCGGAGTCCCAGCCGCGCCGCGGCGCTGCCGCCGTTGACGGCGACTTCGATCAGGCCGTTGGCGTTCTCGTACCAGAACGCCGCACCCGGCGGCACCTCCGAAAAAACCCGGGCGTATTTTAACACCTCCCCTCCGGCGCGAATGGCCTGTTCAGTGGATAGCGTCGAGGCACGCAAGCCACTGATACCGTTACCGTAATGATCTATATGGATAATTTCCGCTAGGTCGTCCGGCCAGGATATTTCGACCGGTCCGGAACCCGGTCCTTCCCCGCGCACCAGCAATGACTCCGTGGATCGCCTTTCAGGAAAATGGCTGACCGGTTCGGAATCCGGTATTTCCCCGCGCGCCAAACGTGCGGCGACCGGCGCGAACAGATCGCGTCCGTGAAAACTGGCAGAAAGTTGCGGTGGACACCAATGGATCACGCGGCACTCATGTTCCGCGGCACGGCGTCGCACCATCTCGAACAGGCCGTTGTCCGGACCGACATACCAGCGCCGATCGGCCTGCAGCATGAGCGGACGGCGCGCGCTACCGACACCCGGATCGACGACACATACGAAAACCGTGCCCGGCGGGAAATCACGTGCATAGGCCGGCAGCAGATAGGCGCCGGCGCGGATGTTGAAAGCCGGTACAGCATGAAACAGGTCGATGACCGGCACGCCCGGCGCCTCGCACGCCAGCACCGCGTGCATCTGGCCCACATAGGGGTCGTTCAGGCCGAAATCGGTAAACAGGACAATCATGGCGCACCTGCCTTATTGTCTCTTACGGCGCTTTAAATAAAAAAGCCGGGCATGCCCGGCTTTTTTAACAAGGGGAAACCGCCGTTATTCCGCGGCCGCCTTGGAGGTCTTCTTGCTCTTGGCGGATTTCTTTTTGGTCGTGGCCTTCTTGGCCTTGCCCTTGGCAGTCTTGCCGCCCTTGGCCTTGGCCGCCTTGGTCTCGCCTCCGGCTGCAGCCGCGGCTTCGGCAACCGGCTCCGCCGCACCCGCTTCGGGCGCACGCAGTTCGGTCAGCTGCACCAGCGCCATGGGGGCGGCATCGCCGCGCCGGTAGCCGGTCTTGAGGATGCGCAGGTAGCCGCCCGGACGGTCCTTGAAACGCACGCCGAGATCGTCGAACAGCTTGCCTACCATATCGCGGTCACGCAGGCGCGAATAAGCCAGGCGCCGGTTGGCGAGCGAGGCGGTCTTGGCCAGCGTGATGAGCGGCTCGGCCACGCGCCGCAGCTCCTTCGCCTTCGGCAGCGTGGTCACCAACTGCTCGTGACGCAACAGCGAGACCGCCATGTTGCGGAACATCGCCTCGCGGTGGCTGCTGGTGCGGTTGAGTTTACGGCCGCTTTTGTGGTGACGCATGATTTTTAACCTTCTACGCTTTTAATCAGGAGGCGGAACCCATCTCCGGGGTTTTTTCCCTGTCCTTCAGGGAGGCCGGCGGCCAGTTCTCGAGCTTCATGCCGAGCGACAGGCCGTGCTGGGCCAGCACGTCCTTGATCTCGGTCAGCGATTTCTTGCCGAGGTTGGGGGTCTTGAGCAATTCGAACTCGGAACGCTGGATCAGGTCGCCGATGTAGAAAATGTTCTCGGCCTTGAGGCAATTGGCCGAACGCACCGTGAGCTCGAGATCGTCCACCGGGCGCAGCAGCAGCGGGTCCATTTCGGGCTCGCGCTTCTCCTCCGCCTTGGTCTCCGGGCTCTTCAGGTCGACGAAGATGGAAATCTGATCCTGCAGGATATTGGCCGAACGCCGCACCGCCTCTTCCGGGTTGATGGCGCCGTTGGTCTCGATGTCGAGAATCAGCTTGTCAAGATCGGTGCGCTGTTCCACGCGCGCGTTCTCGACCGTGTAGGCCACGCGGCGGATCGGGCTGAACGAGGCGTCGAGCTGCATCACGCCGATGGCGCGGGCTTCGGCGCCGGGCGCGCGCGCCGTGACCGGCTGGTAGCCGCGACCGCGGTTGACCTTGAGTTCCATGTTCAGCGTCGCTTCCTTGGTCAGGGTGGCGATCACGTGCTTCGGGTCCACCACTTCCACGTCATGTTCCAGCTGGATGTCGCCGGCGGTGACGACGCCCGGACCCTTCCTGGAGAGCTTCAGCGTGACCTCGTCGCGGCCGTGCATGCGCAGGGCGACGGTCTTGAGATTGAGCAGGATTTCGATCACGTCCTCCTGCACGCCCTCCATGGTGGAGTATTCGTGCAGCACGCCGTCGATCTTGACCTCGGTGATCGCGCTCCCCGGCATCGAGGACAGCAGGATGCGGCGCAGCGCATTGCCGAGCGTGTAGCCGAACCCGCGTTCGAGCGGTTCCAGCGTGATCTTCGCGTGCGTGGGGGAAAGCGTCTGCACGTCCACCAGACGCGGCTTCAGAAATTCGGTTGCAGAACTCTGCATGAGAGCGTCCTCGTTAAGATGCGGATCAGGTTACTTCGAATAAAGCGCCACGACGAGACTTTCGTTGATGTCCGACGGCAAGTCATTGCGTTCCGGCACGCTCTTGAACGTGCCCTTCATGCCCTTGATGTCGACATCCAGCCATTCCGGAATTCCGCGCTGGCCGGCCGCTTCGAGCGCGGCCTTGATGCGCAACTGTTCCTGCGCCGACGCGGAGATCTCGATGAGATCATTCGGACGCGCCTGGTAAGACGGGATGTTGACGCGCCGGCCGTTCACGCGCACGGCGTTATGCCGCACCAGTTGTCTGGCCTCGGCGCGCGAAACGCCGAATCCCATGCGGTAGACGACGTTGTCCAGGCGCGATTCGAGCATCTTCAGAAGATCCTCGCCGGTCGAGCCCTTGTGGCGCGCGGCTTCCTCGTAGTAATTCTGGAACTGGCGCTCGAGAATGCCGTAGATGCGGCGCAGCTTCTGCTTCTCGCGCAGCTGCTTGCCGTAATCGGACAGGCGGCTTTTCTGCTGGCCGTGCTGGCCGGGGGCATAGGCGCGTTTCTCCACCGGACACTTTTCGGTGAAGCATTTCTCGCCTTTCAGGAACAGCTTGCCGCCTTCGCGACGGCAAAGACGGCATTTGGAATCGTTGTAACGTGCCACTGGATTTGTCTCTCCGTCAGGAATTTACACGCGACGCCGCTTGGCCGGACGGCACCCGTTGTGGGGCATCGCGGTCACGTCGATGATGTTGGCGATTTCGAATCCCAGCGCATGCAGCGCCCGCACCGCGGACTCGCGTCCTGGACCTGGGCCCTTCACGCGCACCTCGAGCGAACGCACGCCGTACTCCTGCGCCGCACGCCCTGCCTTGTCGGCCGACACCTGGGCGGCGAACGGCGTGCTCTTGCGTGAACCCTTGAAACCGGTGTTGCCGCAGGTCGACCACGACAGCACGTTGCCCTGGCGGTCGGTGATCGAAATGATGGTGTTGTTGAAGGAGGCGTGGATATGGGCAATGCCCTCGGACACGCTTTTCTTCACGCGCTTCTTGGCCTTGGCCGGCGCGCTCGCGGTGGATTCAGGTGCAGCTGGATTGGTTGCCATGATTCAGTGTTCCGTGTGCCTAAGCGGTGGTCGGCTTGCCGGTGCCGCGAATGACGCTCTTGCGCGGCCCCTTGCGGGTACGGGCGTTGGTTTTGGTGCGCTGCCCGCGCACCGGCAGCCCGCGGCGATGACGCATGCCGCGGTAGGTGCCGAGATCCATGAGGCGCTTGACGCTCATCGACATGGTGCGGCGCAGGTCGCCTTCGACCGTGAATTTCCCCACCTCGATGCGGATCTTATCGACTTCGGCGTCGGTCAGATCCTTCACCTTGGTGGACGTAGCCACGCCGCTGGCGGCGCAGATATTGCGCGCACGGGTGCGGCCGATGCCGTAAATCGACGTCAGCGCGATCCAGACATGTTTCTGGTTCGGTAAATTGATACCTGCAATTCGGGCCATTGTTAGCCTGTCTCCTGCTGCCTGCCCTGCGAGAAAACGCGCAAGGTTACTGATTTAACTGTTAAAAATCAAGCTTTAATCTATCTTATCCGGTGTTTCTTGCCTGCCATCCTGGCGAAACGTCATTTACTTCGCTAATCCCCAGCCCGGCCTTCCATGGCCGGGCGTTCGCCGGCGCGAGCGTCCACCGGACGCTCGCGAAATCCCCGGCTCACCCCTGCCGTTGCTTATGGGTCGGATCCGAGCAAATCACGCGCACGACACGCTTGCGGCGCACGATTTTGCAGTTCCGGCACATTTTCTTGACCGATGCCCTGACTTTCATTGCCTCTCTCCTGTTGCCACTCAAACCGCCTGCTAGCGCGGCAGACCCATCCCGCCGGTCAGATTCGCCTTCTTCAGCAGGCTCTCATACTGGTGCGACATGAGCCGGGCCTGTACCTGGGCCATGAAATCCATGCACACCACCACCACGATCAAGAGTGAAGTGCCGCCGAAATAGAACGGCACGTTCCACTTCACGATCATGAACTCCGGCAGCAGACACACCAACGTCACGTAAATCGCCCCGCCCAGGGTCAGCCGCGACATCACGCCATCGATGTAACCCGCCGTCTGCTCGCCCGGACGTATGCCCGGGATGAACGCGCCGGACTTCTTCAGATTCTCCGCCGTCTCCTTGGGATTGAACACCAGGGCGGTATAGAAGAAACAGAAAAACACGATCGCCGAGGCGTACAAAAGCACGTAAATCGGCTGGCCGGGCGACAGCGTCGTCGCGATGTTGCGCAGCCATTCCATGCCCTCGGCCTGTCCGAACCAGCTCACCACCGTGGCCGGGAGCAGGATGATGCTCGAGGCGAAAATCGGCGGAATCACGCCCGCCATGTTCACCTTGAGCGGCAAGTGGCTGGTCTGGCCCGCCATCACTCTTCGTCCCTGCTGGCGCTTGGCGTAATTCACCGTGATGCGCCGCTGCCCGCGTTCGACGAATACCACGAACGCCGTGACCGCCAGCGCGATGGCAAACAGGGTCAGCACGAACAGCGGATTGAACGTGCCGCGGCTGGCCAACTCCAGCGTATGCGCGATGGCTCCCGGCAAGCCGGCCACGATGCCGGCAAAAATCAGCAGCGAGATGCCATTGCCGATGCCGCGCTCGGTCACCTGTTCACCGAGCCACATCAAAAACATCGTCCCGGTCACGAGCGAAACCACCGTGATCAGCTTGAATCCGATTCCCGGCGCTATCACCACCGGCATGCCGGCCGAGGTCTGGCTCTCCAGCGCAATGGCAATGCCAAGCGCCTGGAAGGTCGCCAGCACCACCGTGCCGTAACGGGTGTACTGCGTAATCTTGCGCCGACCGCTCTCGCCCTCTTTCTTCAGCTGCTCCAGCGTCGGGATCACCGACGTCATCAGCTGCATGATGATGGACGCCGAGATGTACGGCATGATCCCGAGCGCGAACAGGGAAAATCGCTGCAGCGCGCCGCCGGAAAACATGTTGAACAGTCCGACGATCGAACTTTGCGTGCCCTCGAACATCTGGGCCAGGGCCACGGGGTTGATGCCCGGCACCGGTATATAGGTACCGATGCGGTAAACAATCAACGCCCCCAGGACAAAGAAGATCCGTTGCCGCAGCTCCGTGAGCTTTCCCAAGCCCGCGAGCCCGCCGAAACTTCCTGCAGGGCTGCTCATCAGTCTTCGATCTTCCCGCCGGCCTTGGTCACGGCCTCGCGCGCGCCCTTGGTCAAGCGGATGCCGCGCAGCGTCACCGCTTTTTCCAGCGTGCCGGAGAGATAAACCTTGGCCTGTTCCGCCTGCGCCGGCACGATGTTGGCCTTCTTGAGCGCGGCCAGATCAATCACCGCCTCTTCCAGCTTGCCCAGTTCCTGCAAGCGGACCTCGGCGGTATGGCCGGCCACCTTCGCGGCGGAACGGAAACCGCGCTTGGGCAGACGCCGTTGAATCGGCATCTGGCCGCCTTCGAATCCGACCTTGTGATAGCCGCCGGCACGCGCGGTCTGGCCCTTGTGGCCCTTGCCGCTGGTCTTGCCGAGACCCGAGCCGCCGCCGCGGCCGAGACGCTTGGCAGCGGTCTTGGCGCCGCGACCCGGCTTCATGGTATTCAGTTGCATGGTCATACTTCCTCGCACTTCACCATATAGGCGACTTTGTTGATCATGCCGCGCACAGCGGAGGTGTCTTCCAGCTCCACGGTGTGATGGCGCCGGCGCAGCCCGAGGCCGCGCACCGTGGCCATGTGGCTCTTGCCGGTGCCGTACGGGCTCTTGAGCAGCGTCACGCGCAATTTCTTTCCTGATTTTGGATTTGCCGCCATGGTTCGCCCCTTAACCCAGAATTTCTTCCACGCGCTTGCCACGCTTGCGCGCGACCGTTTCCGGACTGTGCATGGCCTGCAGACCCTTGATGGTGGCGCGCACCATGTTGACCGGGTTGCGCGAACCGAGGCACTTGGCCAGCACGTCCTGCACTCCCACGACCTCGAACACGGCGCGCATGGCGCCGCCCGCGATGATGCCCGTGCCCACCGAGGCCGGCTTGATGACGACCTTGGAAGCGCCGTGCGCGGCGGTTACCGCGTGATGCAGGGTCGGGCCCTTGAGCTGGACCTTCATCATGTTGCGACGCGCATTTTCCATGGCCTTGCTGACCGCCGCCGGAACCTCGCGCGCCTTGCCGCGGCCGATGCCAATGCGGCCGGCGCCATCACCAACCACGGTCAACGCGGAAAAGCCGAAGATGCGGCCGCCCTTCACGACCTTGGCCACGCGCCGGACGCTGATCAGTTTTTCCTGGAGATTGTCGCTCCGAGCCTCGGATTCGCCGAATGCCATAATGTCGTCCTCAGAATTCCAAACCGTTTTCGCGCGCGGCGTCGGCCAGTGCCTTCACGCGTCCGTGATACTTGAAGCCCGAGCGGTCGAACGCCACGCGCGTAATGCCCGCGGTCTTCGCCTTTTCGGCGATGCGTTTGCCGATCAGTTTCGCCGCCTCGACGTTGCCGCCGTGCTTGACCTGGCCGCGCACATCCGGCTCCACCGTGGAGGCCGAGGCCAGCACCTTGCCGCCGGTCTTGTCGATGATCTGGGCGTAGATATGGCGCGGCGTGCGATGCACGCACAGGCGGTCGGCCTGCAGGCCGGAAATTTTTCGCCGGATCTGCCGCGCGCGGCGCAGCCGTGTATTGATTTCTCTTTTCATAAAATTCGTTTACCTGAGCTGAAGCCGGTTACTTCTTCTTGGCTTCTTTCTTGACTACCACTTCATTGACGTAGCGCACGCCCTTGCCCTTGTACGGCTCGGGCGAACGGTATGCGCGAATCTCGGCGGCCACCTGGCCCACCAGCTGTTTGTCCGCGCCCTTGACCACGAGATTGGTCTGGTCCGGCGCCTCGATGGTGATCCCGTTGGGAATGTCGTACACGATCGGGTGCGAGTAACCCAGCGTCAGGTTGAGCTTCTTGCCCTGCACCGCGGCACGATAGCCGACGCCGATGATGGTGAGCTTCTTCTCGAAACCCTTGGCCACGCCGTTGACCATGTTGTTCACCAGCGCCCGCGTGGTGCCGGAAATGGCACGCGCCAGCGTCGAGTCGTTGGTGCGCTGGAACTTGAGCAGGTTGCCTTCCTGCGTCATCTTCACCAGCGGGTGCATCTCATGCTCCAGGTTCCCCTTGGGGCCCTTGACGCTGAGCTTGGCGCCCGCGAGCGCGATCTGCACCCCGCTCGGGACCGCCACCGGATTTTTCGCGATTCGTGACATGGTTCAATGCTCTTATGAAACAACGCACAGGATTTCGCCGCCCAGGCCGGCCTTGCGGGCGGCGCGGTCGGACATGATGCCCTGGGAGGTGGAGACGATCGCCACGCCCATGCCGCCATCGACGCGCGGCAGGCGGTGCTTGCCGGCATAGCGCCGCAGCCCGGGGGTGCTCACGCGATCGAGGCGCTCGATCACCGGCCGCCCGTCGTGGTACTTCAGGGCGATCTCGATCAGCGGCCGGCCGGCCTCGGTGATTTCGCGGCAGGACTCGACATAGCCCTCGTCCTGCAACACCTTGGCAATGGCCAGCTTGAGCCGCGAAGCGGGGACGCGCACGTTCACCTTCTCGGCCATCTGGCCGTTGCGGATGCGGGTCAACAGGTCGGCAATCGGATCGGTCATCATATTCGGTTCATGCTCCTGAAAACTTTTACCAGCTCGCCTTGACCACGCCCGGCACTTCGCCGCGCATCATGATCTCGCGCAGCTTGCTGCGGGACAGCCCGAACTTGCGGTAAAAACCGCGCGGGCGGCCGGTCAGGCCGCAACGGTTGCGGCGGCGGATATAGCTCGAATCGCGCGGCAGCTTCTGCAGCGCGATCATGGCCGCGTGGCGTTCCTCGTCGGACAGCTTCACGTTCTTGACCTTCTCGCGCAGCTCGGCGCGCTTCACCGCGTACTTGGCAACCAGTGCCGAGCGGTTCTTGTCACGATTGATCATGCTTGTCTTGGCCATGCAAAAATCCTCAGCTGCGCAGCGGAAAACTGAACGCCACCAGCAACTCCCGCGCTTCCGCGTCGGTCTTGGCGCTGGTGGTGATGGTAATGTCCATTCCGCGGATCGCGTCGACCTTGTCGAAATCGATCTCGGGAAAAATGATCTGTTCCTTGATGCCGAGCGAATAATTGCCGCGCCCGTCGAACGAACGCGAGGGCAGGCCGCGAAAATCGCGGATGCGCGGGATCGCCACGCTGATGAGGCGGTCCAGGAATTCGTACATGCGCGCGCCGCGCAGCGTCACCTTGCAACCGATCGGCCAGTTCTCGCGCACCTTGAAGTTGGCGATCGATTTCCGTGCACGCGCGATTTGCGGCTTCTGGCCGCTGATCAGCGTCATGTCGCTGGCGGCGTTGTCGATCACCTTCTTGTCGGCCATGGCCTCGCCCACCCCCATGTTGAGGGTGATCTTGGTGATCCGCGGCACCTGCATTACGTTCTGGTAGCCGAACTTGGCCTGCAACGCGGGTATCACGTTTTTCCGGTAATGTTCCTTGAGCCTTGCCATCGTCTGAAACCTTATTTCACGTCGGCGACTTCGCCGCTCTTCTTGAAAAACCTGACCTTGCTGCCGTCCTGCATCACACGCATGCCCACGCGCTCGCCTTTGCCGGTGGCCGGGTTGAACAGCGCGACGTTGGAGACGTGAATCGGCGCCTCGCGGTCGATGATGCCGCCGGTCACCCCCTTGTTGGGGTTCGGCTTGGTGTGGCGCTTGATCATGTTCACGTTCTCGACCAGCACGCGGCTGTCGTCGAGCACGCGCAGCACCGTGCCCTGCTTGCCCTTATCGCGACCGGCGAGCACCAGCACCTTGTCGCCCTTTCGAATCTTTTTCATGACTTCCTGCCTCTTGCCTACAGTACTTCCGGGGCCAGCGAGATGATCTTCATGAACTGCTCGCTGCGCAGCTCGCGCGTCACCGGTCCGAAGATACGGGTACCGATCAGCTCGCGCTTGTTGTCCAGCAACACCGCCGCATTGGTGTCGAAGCGGATGACCGAACCGTCCGTGCGCCGTACGCCCTTGCGGGTACGCACGATGACGGCGTCGTAGACATCGCCTTTCTTGACCTTGCCGCGCGGAATCGCTTCCTTCACGCTGACCTTGATCACGTCGCCAATGCCGGCATACCGGCGATGGGAACCGCCCAGCACCTTGATGCACTGCACCGTTTTTGCCCCGCTGTTGTCAGCGACCATCAGCAGGGTCTGCATCTGGATCATTGTCCTGTCTCCACACGGCGTTTCCGCCCCAGGCGAAAACGCGCGATTATATCACTACTTGCCTCGAAACCGGCCGAGAACAAGGCCTTGTCAGACTTCCCGGGCCCGCTCCAGCACCTTGACCAGGCGCCAGGCCTTGGTCTTGGACAGCGGACGGCATTCCTCGATCACCACCAGGTCGCCTTCCTTGCACTCGTTGCCTTCATCGTGCGCGTGCAGCTTGGAGCGACGCGTGATGATCTTGCCGTACAACGGATGGCGGATGCGACGATCCACCTGCACGGTAATCGTCTTGTTCATCTTGTTGCTGACCACGCGGCCGGTGGCCGAGCGTGCGGTTTTGGTCTGTTCGCCCATGCCCTTATCCTGATGTCTTCTCGTTCATGACCGTGCGCAGGCGCGCGATGTTGCGCCGCACCTTGGTCAGATTCGCCGTATTCGACAATTGCCCGGTCGCCTTCTGCATGCGCAGGTTGAACTGCTCGCGCAGCATGTCGGTCATTTCCTTCTGGCGCGCCTGCTCGTCCATCGCCCGATAATCTTTCGCGTTCATCGTCAGTTCCTGTTAAAGCGTCCGGGTCACGAACGTGGTTCGTACCGGGAGCTTGGCGGCGGCGAGCTTGAATGCCTCGCGCGCCTCCTGCTCGTTGATGCCTTCCATTTCATAGAGCACGGCGCCCGGCTGAATCAGCGCGACCCAGTACTCCACGTTGCCCTTGCCGCTGCCCATGCGGACTTCCAGCGGTTTCTTGGAAACCGGCTTGTCCGGGAACACCCGGATCCACACGCGCCCGCCACGCTTGATGAAGTGCGTCAGCGCGCGGCGCGCGGCCTCGATCTGGCGCGAGGTCAGACGCCCGCGCGTGACGGCCTTCAGGCCGTATTCGCCGAAGCTGACCTTGTTGCCGCGCAGTGCCAGGCCGCGGTTGCGGCCCTTCATCTGCTTGCGATATTTCGTTCGTTTCGGTTGCAGCATGTTCAATCCAATTAAGTAGTTATCCTACTCCCCCTCTCCCGCTCTGCGGGAGAGGGCAAGGGGAGAGGGCTTCCTCAAATCGTTTATCCGGTCGTCGCGCCCTTCTTCTGGGCCTCGGCGTCTTCCATCTTGGGCGCGTCCTTGTCGAACACCTCGCCCTTGAAGATCCACACCTTCACGCCGATCTTGCCGTAGGTCGTATGCGCCTCGGAAAAACCGTAATCGATGTCGGCGCGCAGCGTGTGCAACGGCACGCGGCCCTCGCGGTACCACTCGGTGCGCGCGATCTCAGCGCCGTTCAGACGTCCGGCGACCATGATCTTGATCCCCAGCGCGCGCAGGCGCATGGCGTTGGTCACGGCGCGCTTCATGGCGCGACGGAACATGATGCGCTTCTCCAGCTGCTGGGCGATGTTCTCGGCCACCAGCTGCGCGTCCAGCTCCGGCTGGCGCACTTCTTCCACCGCCAGCTGCACCGGACGGCCGGCCAGCTTGGTCAGTTCCTGGCGCAGCTTCTCGATGTCCTCGCCCTTCTTGCCGATGACGATGCCCGGACGCGCCGTGTGCACCGTGATGTTGATGCTCTGGGCCGGGCGCTCGATCACGACCGTGCTGAGTGCCGCGCTCTTGAGCCGCAGCTTGAGATAATCGCGCAGCGCGATATCCGAGAGCAGGTTCTGGGTATAGGACTTGGTGCCGGCGTACCACTTGGCGGTCCAGTCACGGCTGATCCCCATGCGGAATCCGATCGGATTGATTTTCTGGCCCATCAGCTTTTCTCCTTCTTCACGGCCTTCGACGGCTTCTTCTCGTCGCTCACCACCACGGTGATATGGCTGGTGCGCTTGAGGATGCGCACGCCGCGCCCCTTGGCACGCGAATGGAAGCGTCGCAACGTCGGTCCGCCGTCCACCTGGATGGTCGCCACCTTGAGTTCGTCCACGTCCGCGCCTTCGTTGTGTTCGGCATTGGCGATGGCCGATTCGAGGACCTTGCGCACGTGCGCCGCAGCCTTCTTGGGGCTGAACTGGAGCAGTTCGAGCGCGCGCGCGACCGGCAGCCCGCGAACCTGATCCGCGACGAGACGTCCCTTTTGCGCGGACACCCGGACATATTTCAGAATGGCTGTAGCTTGCATGGCGTTATTTCGTCGTCGTCTCTTCCGTGGTTACCTTGCGGTTGCCCGAGTGCGCCTTGAACGTGCGGGTCGCCGCAAATTCGCCGAGCTTGTGACCGACCATGTTCTCGGTGATCAACAGCGGCACATGCTGCCGCCCGTTGTGCACCGCGACCGTCAGGCCGACGAAATCCGGCGTGATGGTCGAGCGGCGCGACCAGGTCTTGATCGGCTTCTTGCTGCTTTCCATGCGCGCCTTGTCCACCTTGGTGGCGAGGTGCGCATCAACATATGGTCCTTTTCTGACTGAACGTGGCACGGTTCAAAACCCCTTATTTCTTGCGTCGATGAACGATCATCGAATTCGTGCGCTTGTTGGCGCGCGTCTTGTAGCCCTTGGTCGGCGTGCCCCAGGGGCTGACCGGATGACGCCCGCCCTTGGTGCGGCCTTCGCCGCCGCCGTGCGGATGGTCCACCGGGTTCATGGCGGTGCCGCGCACCGTCGGACGGATGCCGCGCCAGCGCGACGCGCCCGCCTTGCCAAGCTTGCGCAGGCTGTGTTCAGCGTTGCCGACCTCGCCGATGACGGCGCGGCAGTCGACGTGCACCTTGCGCACCTCGCCGGAACGCAGCCGCAGCTGGGCGTAGTCGCCATCGCGCGCCACCAGCTGGATGCCGGCGCCGGCGGCGCGGCCGAGCTGGGCTCCGCCACGCTGCTTGAGCTCCACGCAATGCACGGTGCTGCCGACCGGAACGCTGCGCAGCGGCAGGCAGTTGCCCGCCTTGATCGGGGCATTCGGACCGGACTGGATTTCCGTGCCGGCCTCCACGCCCTTGGGCGCGATGATGTAGCGGCGCTCGCCGTCGGCGTACAGCACCAGGGCGATGTTGGCGCTGCGGTTCGGATCGTATTCCAGGTGCTCAACGCGGCCCGGAACACCGTCCTTGTCGCGCTTGAAATCAATGACGCGGTAATGCTGCTTGTGGCCGCCACCCTGGTGGCGCGTCGTGACGCGGCCGAGGTTGTTGCGCCCGCTGCCGCGGTTTTTCCGCTCGAGCAGGCGCGCGTGCGGCGCGCCCTTGTGCAGGTCGGGCTTGACCACCCGGACCATGGCGCGCGAACCCGCGGACGTCGGTTTCATCTTGACCAGTGCCATTGCTGAATTCCTTGAAAACCCTTATTGCTGTCCGACGAAATTGATGTCCTGGCCCGGCTTCAGGCGCACATAAGCCTTCTTCCAGTCCTGCCGGCGGCCGGCGTTGCGTCCGCCCTTGCGCTTGCCCTGCACATTCGTCACCGTCACCGATTCCACCTGGACGTTGAACATCTTTTCCACCGCCTGCTTGATCACCGGCTTGGTCGCGTCGGGACGCACCTCGAACACCATCTGCCGGTTCTTGTCGGCCAGGCGCGAGCTTTTCTCCGAGATATGCGGCGCGAGAATCACCTGAAACAGTCGCTCTTCACGCGTGCTCATGCCAGCATCTCCTCGAACTGCTTGACCGCGCCCTGCGTCAGAATCACTTTCGCGTGACGGATCAGGCTCACCGGGTCGGCCGCGCCGACCATGCGCACGTCAACGTCCGGCAGGTTGCGCGCCGCGAGCTGGAGGTTATTGTCCAGCGCGTCGGTCACGATCAGCACATCCGGCGTCTCGAGCTTTTTGAGCTTGTCAGCCAGCGTCTTGGTTTTCGGCTGATCCAGCTTGAATTCGGCCACCGTCACCAGCCGGCCCTGACGCAGCAGCTCGGACAGGATCGAGCGCAGCGCGCCGCGATACATCTTGCGGTTGACCTTCTGCTCGAAGTTCTCATCCGGCGAGGCCGGGAAAACCTTGCCGCCGCCGCGCCACAGCGGGCTGCGGATCGTGCCCGCGCGCGCCTGGCCGGTGCCCTTCTGGCGCCACGGCTTCTTGCCGCCGCCACGCACTTCGGAGCGGGTTTTCTGCTTGCGCGTGCCCTGGCGGCCGGTCGCCTGATAGGCCACCACCACCTGATGCACCAGCGGTTCGTTGAAGGCCGCGGCAAATACCTCATCGGACACCTGAAGTTCCGAGGCCGATCCGGTACCGTTCATAAGTTGCACTTTCATGTCCGTTCCTTACTTCTCCGCCTTGGCCGCTTTGGCCTTGGCTTTCATCTTGACGCTCGGGCGAATCACCACGTCCTGGCCCTTGGGTCCGGGGACCGCGCCCTTGACCATGAGCAGATTGCGTTCGGCGTCGATCTGCATGACCTCAAGATTCAGGCAGGTCGCCGTGGCATCGCCCAGATGGCCGGCCATTTTCTTGCCCGGGAACACGCGGCCCGGCGTCTGACGCTGGCCGATCGAGCCCGGGGCCCGGTGGCTCAGCGAGTTACCGTGCGTGGCGCGACCGCCGCGGAAATGATGGCGCTTGATCGTGCCGGCAAAGCCCTTGCCAATAGACGTGCCCTGCACGTCCACGTGCCCCCCCACCTGGAAGATATCCAGTTTGACCTCGGCGCCAGCCTTGAGGTCTGCGCCTTCGTTGGCGGCCAGGCGGAATTCCCACAGCCCGCGGCCCGGCTCCACGCCGGCCTTGGCGTACTTGCCCGCCAGCGGCTTGGGCAGCTTGTCGGCGCGACGCTTGCCGATAGTGACCTGCACCGCGCGATAACCGTCCTTCGCTTCATCTTTCACCTGGGTGACGCGGTTGGCGGTCACTTCCAGCACGGTCACGGGCGTGCCTTCGCCGTTCGCCGAGAACAGGCGGGTCATACCGATTTTTCTGCCTACGAGTCCGAGTGCCATGTTCTAGTCTCAGGAAAGCTTGATTTCGACGTCCACGCCGGCCGCGAGGTCGAGTTTCATCAGGGCATCCACGGTCTTGTCCGTGGGCTCGATGATGTCCATGATCCGCTTGTGCGTGCGCACCTCGAACTGGTCGCGTGATTTCTTGTCGCAATGCGGCGAACGGTTGAGCGTGTAACGCTCCACCTTCGACGGCAGCGGAATCGGGCCGTGCACGAGCGCGCCGGTGCGCTTCGCCGTGTCGACAATTTCCGCCGCGGAACGATCGATCAGACGGTGATCGAAGGCCTTGAGGCGGATGCGGATCTTCTGGTTAGCCATATTGCTTCGCTCGAATCCTATTCAATCACCTTCGCCACCACCCCCGCCCCCACGGTCCGGCCGCCTTCGCGGATGGCGAAGCGCAGGCCCTGTTCCATGGCGATGGGGTTGATCAGGGTGACGACCATCTTGATGTTGTCGCCGGGCATGACCATCTCGGTGCCGCTCGGCAGTTCGCAGGAGCCGGTCACGTCGGTGGTTCTAAAGTAGAACTGCGGGCGGTAGCCCTGGAAGAACGGGGTGTGTCGTCCGCCTTCTTCCTTGGTCAGTACGTACACCTCGGCTTCGAACTTGGTGTGCGGGGTGATGCTGCCGGGCTTGGCCAGGACCTGGCCGCGTTCGACTTCTTCGCGCTTGGTGCCGCGCAGGAGCACGCCGACGTTGTCGCCGGCTTCGCCCTGATCCAAGAGTTTCCGGAACATCTCCACGCCGGTGACGGTGGTCTTGGTGGTGGGCTTGATGCCGACGATCTCGATTTCATCGCCCACTTTGACGATGCCGCGTTCGATTCTGCCGGTGACGACGGTGCCGCGGCCGGAGATGGAGAACACGTCTTCGATGGGCATGAGGAAGGGGCCGTCGATGGCGCGCTGGGGCTGCGGGATGTAGGAGTCCAGGGCCTCGGACAGTTTCACGATCGAGGGTTCGCCGAGTTCGGACTGGTCGCCTTCGAGGGCCTTGAGGGCGCTGCCGATGACGATCGGGGTCTTGTCGCCGGGGAAGCCGTATTTGGTGAGCAGATCTTTGACTTCTTCCTGCACCAGTTCGAGGAGGTCTTTGTCGTCGACCATGTCGGCCTTGTTCAGGTACACGACGATGTAGGGCACGCCGACCTGGCGGGCCAGCAGGATATGTTCGCGGGTCTGGGGCATGGGGCCGTCGGCGGCGGACACCACCAGGATGGCGCCGTCCATCTGGGCGGCGCCGGTGATCATGTTCTTGACGTAGTCGGCGTGGCCCGGGCAGTCGACGTGGGCATAGTGGCGCTTCTCCGACTGGTACTCCACGTGGGTGGTGGAGATGGTGATGCCGCGCTCGCGTTCTTCCGGGGCGTTGTCGATCTGGTCGTAGTTCCGGACCTCGCCGCCGAACTTGGCGGCCAGCACCTTGGTCAGGGCCGCGGTGAGCGTGGTCTTGCCGTGGTCGACGTGGCCGATGGTGCCGACGTTGAGGTGCGGTTTGGTGCGGGAGAATTTTTCCTTGGACACGGGATGCCTCTATCTTGAATTAGTTAACTGGCCTTCTTCATGACGGACTCGGCGACGTTGGACGGCACCGGTGAGTATTTCTTGAATTCCATCGTGTAAGTCGCGCGACCCTGGGTCGCCGAGCGCAGGCTCGTCGAATAACCGAACATGTTCGCGAGCGGAACCTCGGCGCGGATGACCTTCACGTTGCCGTGACCGTCTTCCTGGCTCATGATGATGCCACGACGCGAGTTCAGGTCGCCCATCACGTTGCCCAGATAATCCGCCGGCGACGTGACTTCGACGTCCATGATCGGCTCAAGCAGCACCGGGTCGCCCTTGGGGCCGGCTTCCTTCCAGCACAGGATCGCCGCCATCTTGAACGCGTTTTCGTTCGAGTCCACCTCGTGGTACGAGCCGTAGTGCAGCGTCGCCTTCACGTCGACCACGGGATAACCGAATTTGACGCCGCGCTGCATCGCCTCGTCCACGCCCTTGCGCACGGCCGGGATGAATTCCTTCGGGATCACGCCGCCCTTGATGGCGTCCACGAACTCGAAGCCCTTGCCGGGTTCCTGCGGCTCGAATTTGATGACGACGTGGCCGTACTGGCCGCGGCCGCCGGACTGCTTGACGAAGCGGTATTCCTGGTCCACCGGCTTGCGGATGGTTTCGCGATACGCCACCTGCGGCTTGCCGACGTTGGCCTCGACGCTGAACTCGCGCTTCATGCGGTCCACGATGATTTCCAGATGCAGCTCGCCCATGCCGGAGATGATGGTCTGGCTGGATTCCTCGTCGGTGTGCACGCGGAACGAAGGATCTTCCTGGGCCAGGCGATTCAGGGCAATGCCCATCTTTTCCTGGTCGGCCTTGGTCTTGGGTTCAACCGCCTGCGAGATGACCGGCTCGGGGAATTCCATGCGCTCGAGCGTGATCACCTTGTCCGGGTCGCTCAGCGTTTCCCCGGTGGTGACATCCTTCAGGCCGACGCACGCGGCGATGTCGCCGGCGCGGACTTCCTTGATTTCCTTGCGTTCGTTGGCGTGCATCTGCAACAGCCGCCCGATGCGCTCGCGCTTCGATTTGACCGGGTTGTACACGGTATCGCCCGACGTCAGCACGCCGGAGTACACACGGATATAGGTCAGCGCGCCGACAAAGGGATCGGTCGCGATTTTGAACGCCAGCGCGGAAAACGGTTCGTCGTCGGAGGCATGGCGTTCGCCCTCGGTACCGTCCTTGTCGTCCAGATGGCCCTTGATAGCCGGACGATCTACCGGCGAGGGCAGCAATTCGATTACGGCGTCGAGCGCGGCCTGCACGCCCTTGTTCTTGAAGGCGCTGCCGCACAGCACCGGGACGATTTCCAGTTTCAGGTTGCGTTCGCGCAAACCCGCCTTGATTTCGTCCTGGGTCAGCGCTTCGCCGCCAAGGTATTTTTCCATCAACTTTTCGTTGGCCTCGGCCGCGGCTTCGGTCATGTGCTCGCGATACTTTTTGCACTGCTCGAGCATCTCGGCCGGGATTTCCTTTTCCTCGAACTTCATGCCCTGGGTGGAATCGTCCCAGTAGATGGCCTTCATCTTGATGAGGTCGACGACACCTTTGTAACCTTCCTCGGCGCCGATGGGCAGCTGCAGCGGGACGGCGTTGGCGCCGAGACGCTCCTTGAGCTGCGAGACGACATTGAGGAAATTGGCGCCGGCGCGGTCCATCTTGTTGACGAACGCGATGCGCGGCACCTTGTATTTGTTGGCCTGGCGCCAGACGGTTTCGGACTGCGGCTGCACGCCGCCCACGGCGCACAGCACGAAGATCGCGCCGTCGAGGACGCGCAGCGAACGCTCGACTTCGATGGTGAAGTCGACGTGTCCGGGGGTGTCGATGATATTGAACCGGTGCAGTTCGAACCGGCCATCCATGCCCTTCCAGAAGCAGGTGGTCGCCGCCGAGGTGATGGTGATGCCGCGTTCCTGTTCCTGCTCCATCCAGTCCATGATGGCGGCGCCGTCGTGCACTTCGCCGATCTTGTGCGAGACGCCGGTGTAGAACAGGATGCGCTCCGTGGCCGTGGTCTTGCCGGCATCGATATGCGCCATGATGCCGAAATTCCGGTAGCGTTCAATCGGTGTAGTACGGGCCACGACAGAAATCCTCTATATATAAAGAACGGTTAAACTACTACCAGCGGTAATGCGAGAAGGCCTTGTTGGCCTCGGCCATGCGATGCACGTCTTCGCGCTTCTTCACGGCATTGCCGCGCTTGTCCGCGGCATCCATCAATTCATCCGCCATGCGCGCCGCCATGGACTTGCCACTGCGGGTACGGGCGGCTTCCACCACCCAGCGCATCGCCAGCGCCATCTGACGTCCCGAGCGCACTTCCACCGGCACCTGATAGGTGGCACCGCCGACGCGCCGGCTCTTGACCTCCACCAGCGGGCGCACGTTACCGAGGGCCTGATTGAACATCTCGATCGGGTCCTTCTTGCTGCGCTCGGCCATGGTGTTCAGCGCCCCATAGACGATTTTTTCGGCCGCGGCTTTCTTGCCGCTCTTCATCACCACGCTGATGAACTTGGCGACGGTCTCGCTGCGGTATTTCGGGTCCGGCGTGATTTCGCGCTTGGGGACCTCTCTGCGTCTCGGCATAAATTCCTCTTACGTCTTCGGGCGCTTGGCGCCGTACTTGGAACGACCCTGCTTGCGATCGGCCACCCCGGCGGTGTCGAGTGAGCCGCGCACCGTGTGATAACGCACGCCGGGCAGGTCCTTGACGCGCCCGCCGCGGATCAGCACCACGGAATGCTCCTGCAGGTTGTGCCCTTCGCCGCCGATATAGGTGATGACCTCGTATCCGTTGGTGAGCCGCACCTTGGCCACCTTGCGGAGCGCCGAGTTCGGCTTCTTCGGCGTGGTGGTGTACACGCGCGTGCACACACCGCGGCGCTGCGGACAGGCCTCGAGGGCCGGCACCTTGCTCTTGCTCTTGAGGCGCCTGCGCCCCTTGGCTACCAATTGATTGATCGTCGGCATTTATCCGTGCTCTGTCGATTCAAAAAACACGAACCTCCGCCATGGCGGAAATTCGTGGATTAATTCGCCACCTAAAATACTTGCGCGGGCGGCGCCGAAGCCGCGGAGTCGCCCGATCGGCGTACTCGCGACGGCGCTTACTGAAATTCCCCGGGGGCTTCAACAAAGACAGGCCGGCGGTTGACCGGCCTGTTCTTGAGGGGCGCGATTCTAGGGAGTCACCCCTTATGTGTCAAGCCATTACCGAATTTTTATGGCCATTTTCCGGGACTTTCTGACGCACCCCCCCGCCTTGGGGTCCCGGAAAATCACGGCCATACCGGCCCGGCGGGTTTTACGTCCCCACCGCCTCTTCGCCGCTGCGCGCCGCGGGCTTGCCCGACAGCGTCCCGCTCAGGGATTGCTTGAGCTCCTTGGCTTCCTGCCTGGCCTCGCCGCGCGTGCGCCGGCGTTCCAGATGGTAGGCCAGCCCGGTGCCGGCCGGAATCAGACGGCCGACGATCACGTTCTCCTTGAGGCCGCGCAACAGGTCCTTCTTGCCGGTGATGGCGGCCTCCGTCAGCACGCGCGTGGTCTCCTGGAACGAGGCCGCGGAAATGAACGACTCGGTCGACAGCGACGCCTTGGTGATACCGAGCAACAACGGTTCGAAGGTGGCCGGCTCTTTCTTCTGACTCTCCATCGTCTCGTTGTCCTCGACGACGCGCGCGCGCTCGGCCTGTTCGCCCGGCAGGAAACGCGTATCGCCGGACTTGAGTATGCGCACCTTGCGCAACATCTGGCGCACGATCACCTCGATGTGCTTGTCGTTGATCTTCACACCCTGCAGGCGGTACACGTCCTGGATTTCGTTCACGATGTAATTCGTGAGCGGCTCCACGCCGAGCAGCCGCAGGATGTCGGCCGCGACCGGCGCGCCCTCGACGATGGTGTCGCCCTGCTCCACCGTCTCACCCTCGAACACCGTGATGTGGCGGCCCTTCGGAATCAGGTACTCGTGTTCCACGCCTTCCTTGTCATTGATGATGAGACGCTGCTTGCCCTTGGTGTCCTTGCCGAAGGAAATCACGCCGCTGGTCTCGGCCAGGATCGCATGATCCTTCGGCTTGCGCGCCTCGAACAGCTCGGCCACGCGCGGCAGACCGCCGGTAATGTCGCGGGTCTTCAGCGACTCCTGCGGGATGCGCGCGAGCACGTCGCCCACGCCCACCTTGGCGCCGTCTTCGGCGGTGATAATCGCACCCGGCGGCAGCATGTACTTGGCCGGAATTTCCGTTCCCGGAATATTGACCGGCTTGCCCTTGCCGTCCACCAGCGTGATCACCGGGCGGATGTCCTTGGTGCCGGCACGATGCTTCGCGTCGAGCACCACGTAGGTCGACAGGCCGGTGATTTCGTCGGTCTGCTTGTTGACCGTGACGCCTTCGAAGAGATCACTGAAGGTGACCTTGCCCGCCACCTCGGTGATGATCGGATGCGTATGCGGATCCCAGTTGGCGACCACGGCACCGCTCTTCACCTTGGAGCCGTCATGCACCGACAACACGGCGCCGAACGGCAGCTTGTAACGCTCGCGGTTACGGCCCTGATCGTCCTGCACGATGAGCTCGCCCGAACGCGACACCGCCACGTAATTGCCGCTCGTGTGCTTCACCACCTTGAGATTCTTGAGCCGAACCACGCCGGTGGTCTTGATTTCGATGCGCGACACCGCCGCGGCACGCGACGCGGCGCCGCCGATATGGAACGTGCGCATGGTGAGCTGGGTACCCGGCTCGCCGATCGACTGCGCGGCGATGACGCCCACGGCCTCGCCCAGATTGACCAGGTGACCGCGTCCGAGATCACGCCCGTAGCACTGACGGCACACGCCGTAACGGGTATGACAGGTCACCGGCGAACGCACCAGCACTTGATCGATATTGCGGTCCTCGAGCACGGCCACGGCCTTCTCGTCCAGCACCGAGCCGTCCGCGATCAGCACCTTCTTCTCGTTGGACGGCTCGCGGATGTCGCCGATCACCACGCGCCCGAGAATACGGTCGCGCAGCGGGATCACGATCTCGCCGCCTTCCACCAGCGCCGACTTGGCGACGCCTTCGGTCGTGCCGCAGTCGTCCTCGGTCACGACCAGGTCCTGGCATACGTCCACCAGGCGGCGCGTGAGGTAGCCCGAGTTCGCGGTCTTGAGCGCGGTATCGGCCAGACCCTTGCGCGCACCGTGCGTGGAGATGAAGTACTGCAGCACGTTCAGGCCTTCGCGGAAATTCGCGGTAATGGGGGTCTCGATGATCGAGCCGTCCGGCTTGGCCATCAGGCCGCGCATGCCGGCGAGCTGGCGGATCTGGGCGGCGCTGCCGCGCGCGCCGGAATCCGCCATCATGAAGATGGAGTTGAACGATTCCTGCCGGGTCTTCTTGCCCTGGGCATCGGTCACTTCCTCGCTGCCGAGCTGGTCCATCATGGTCTTGGCGACGCGCTCCGAGGTGTGGGTCCAGATGTCCACCACCTTGTTGTAGCGTTCGCCGTCGGTCAGCAGGCCGGAGGCGTACTGGTTCTGGATCGCCTTCACTTCGCTCTCGGCCTGGCCGATGATCTCGGCCTTCACTTCCGGAATGATCATGTCATCCATGCCGAAAGAGACCGCCGCGCGCGTGGCGTAGGCAAAGCCGGTGTACATCAGCTGGTCGGCGAAGATCACCGACTCCTTCAGGCCCACGCGCCGGTAACAGGCGTTGATGAGCTCGGAGATCGTCTTCTTCTTGAGCACGCGGTTGATGACTTCGAACGGCAGCCCGTCGGGCAGGATTTCCGACAGCAGCGCCCGTCCCGCGGTGGTGTCATAGAGCTTGCGGGTTTCGACCGGCTTGCCCTTGTCATCGAACTGCACTTCGCGGATGCGCACCTTGATCTTCGCCTGCAGGTCCACATTGCGGCTGTTGTAGGCGCGATGCACCTCGGCCACGTCGGCGAAGGCCTTGCCCTCGCCCGGGGCATTGATGCGCTCGCGCGTCATGTAATAGAGACCGAGCACGATGTCCTGCGACGGCACGATGATCGGATCGCCGTTGGCGGGCGAGAGAATATTGTTGGTGGACATCATGAGCGCGCGCGCCTCGAGCTGCGCCTCCACCGACAACGGGATGTGCACCGCCATCTGGTCACCGTCGAAGTCGGCGTTGTACGGCGCGCACACCAGCGGGTGCAGGTTGATCGCCTTGCCCTCGACCAGCAGCGGCTCGAAGGCCTGGATGCCGAGGCGGTGCAGCGTCGGCGCGCGGTTCAGCAGCACCGGATGCTCGCGGATCACCTCTTCCAGAATATCCCACACCTCGGGACCGGCCTGTTCGACCATCTTCTTCGCCGCCTTGATGGTGGTGGCCAGACCCTTGGATTCGAGCTTGCTGAAAATGAACGGCTTGAACAGTTCCAGCGCCATTTTCTTCGGCAGTCCACACTGGTGCAGTTTCAGCGTCGGACCGACCACGATCACGGAACGGCCGGAATAGTCCACGCGCTTGCCGAGCAGGTTCTGGCGGAAGCGGCCCTGTTTGCCCTTGATCATGTCGGCCAGCGACTTCAGCTGGCGCTTGTTGGCGCCGGTGATGGCGCGGCCGCGGCGGCCGTTGTCGAGCAGCGCGTCCACCGCCTCCTGCAACATGCGTTTCTCGTTGCGCACGATGATGTCCGGCGCATTGAGGTCGAGCAGGCGCTTCAGGCGGTTGTTGCGGTTGATGACGCGACGATAGAGATCGTTCAGGTCCGAGGTCGCGAAGCGGCCGCCGTCGAGTGGCACCAGCGGACGCAGTTCCGGCGGCAGCACCGGCAGGATTTCCAGCACCATCCACTCCGGCTTGTTGCCGGAATACAGGAAGGCCTCGAGCACCTTGAGGCGTTTGGTGATCTTCTTGATCTTGGTCTCGGAGGTGGTGTCGGCGAGTTCGGTGCGCAGCTTGGCGACCTCTTCCTCCAGGTGGATGGCGCGCAGCAGGTCGCGGATCGCCTCGGCGCCCATGCGCGCGTCGAACTCGTCACCGTACTGTTCGATGGCGTTGAGGTAGGCGTCTTCCGACAGCAGCGAGGCGCGCTCGAGCGGCGTCATGCCCGGGTCGATCACGACATAGGCCTCGAAATACAGCACGCGCTCGATGTCGCGCAGGGTCATGTCCAGCATCAGGCCCATGCGGGAGGGCAGGCTCTTGAGGAACCAGATATGCGCCACCGGCGAAGCCAGGTCGATGTGACCCATGCGCTCGCGGCGCACCTTCGACAGCGTCACCTCGACGCCGCACTTTTCGCAGATCACACCGCGATGCTTGAGGCGCTTGTACTTGCCGCAAAGGCATTCGTAATCCTTGACCGGCCCGAAGATCTTGGCGCAGAAAAGCCCGTCGCGTTCCGGCTTGAACGTGCGGTAGTTGATGGTCTCCGGCTTCTTGACCTCGCCGTAGGACCACGAGCGGATTTTCTCCGGGGAGGCAAGTCCGATGCGGATGGCATCGAAGTCTTCGGTCTTGCCCGGCTGCTTGAAAAGATTAAACAGGTCTTTCAAGGTATCTTCTCCTGCAAACTGTTGCGCTAAGTATTCGTAAAATTCCGGTTCCGGCCTGATCGAGCCCGGGGCCTACTCTTTGTCCAGCTCCAGCTCCATGTCGATGCCGAGCGCGCGGATTTCCTTCACCAGCACGTTGAAGGATTCGGGCATGCCCGGTTCCATGCGATGGTCGCCCTTGACGATGTTCTCGAACATCTTGGTGCGGCCCATGACGTCGTCGGACTTGACCGTGAGCATTTCCTGCAGCGTGTACGAGGCGCCATAGGCCTCGAGCGCCCACACTTCCATTTCGCCGAAGCGCTGGCCGCCGAACTGGGCCTTGCCGCCGAGCGGCTGCTGCGTGACCAGCGAGTACGGACCGGTCGAGCGCGCGTGCATCTTGTCGTCCACCAGGTGGTTGAGCTTGAGCATGTACATGTAGCCCACCGTCACCGGGCGGTCGAAGGCCTCGCCGGTACGCCCGTCCCACAGCGTGGTCTGGCCGGAGGGCGGCAGGCCCGCCATAACCAGCATTTCCTTGATCTCTTCTTCCGCCGCGCCGTCGAACACCGGCGTCGCCACCGGCACGCCCTTGCGCAGGTTGCGCGCGAGCTCGAGGATCTCGTCGTCGGTCAGCGACTTGATGTCTTCCTTGCGCCCGCTCTTGCCGATGTGGTTGTAGATCCGGTCGATGAAGCGGCGGATTTCCTCGGCCTTGCGCTGTTCTTCCAGCATCTTGCCGATCTGGGCGCCCAGCTCATGCGCCGCCCAGCCGAGATGGGTTTCCAGTACCTGGCCCACGTTCATGCGCGAGGGCACACCGAGCGGGTTCAGCACGATGTCCGCCGGGGTGCCGTCCGCCGTGTAGGGCATGTCCTCGACCGCGACGATGCGCGAGATCACGCCCTTGTTGCCGTGGCGTCCGGCCATCTTGTCGCCGGGCTGCAGGCGGCGCTTCACGGCGACATAGACCTTGACCATCTTGAGCACGCCCGGCGCCAGATCGTCGCCCGAGGTGAGCTTGACCTTCTTCTCGGTGAATTTCTGGTCGAACAGATCCTTCTGCTTCGCCAGGTAGCCGCGGATCTGCTCCAGGGCCTGCGAGGCCTCCTCGTTCTTGAGGCGGATGTCGAACCACTTGTTGCGCGACAGCTCGTCGAGATAGGTCTTGGTGATCTTGTCGCCGTTCTTCAGGCCCGCGGGGCCACCGTCGGCGACCTTGCCGATCAGCTGGCGCTCGAGGCGCGCGAACGCGTCGTTTTCCAGGATGCGGTACTGGTCGTCGAGATCCTTGCGGATGCTGGCCAGTTCCGACTCCTCGATGCTCTTGGCGCGCGCGTCCTTCTCCACGCCCTCGCGCGTGAACACCTGCACGTCGATGACCGTGCCGGAGATGCCGGACGGCACGCGCAGGCTCGTGTCCTTCACGTCCGAGGCCTTCTCGCCGAAGATCGCGCGCAGCAGTTTCTCTTCCGGGGTCAACTGGGTCTCGCCCTTGGGCGTGACCTTGCCGACCAGGATGTCGCCGGCGTCGACCTCGGCGCCGATGTAGACGATGCCGGACTCGTCGAGCTTGGCCAGCGCGGTTTCGCCCACGTTCGGGATGTCGCGCGTAATCTCCTCGGGTCCGAGCTTGGTGTCGCGCGCCACCGTCTGCAGTTCCTCGATATGGATGGTGGTGAAATAGTCGTTCTCCACCACGCGCTCGGAAATGAGGATCGAGTCCTCGAAGTTGTAGCCGTTCCACGGCATGAACGCGACCAGGATGTTGCGTCCCAGCGCGAGCTCGCCCATGTCGGTGCTCTGGCCGTCGGCCAGCACGTCGCCGCTGGCGATGATGTCGCCCACCCGCACCAGCGGCTTCTGGTTGATGTTGGTGTTCTGGTTCGAGCGCGTGTATTTGGTCAGGTTGTAAATGTCGACACCGACCTCGCCCGGCTTGGTTTCGTCGTCGTTGACGCGCACCACAATGCGCGAGGCGTCCACGGAGTCCACCAGGCCGCCGCGCTTGGCGACCACGGTGGCACCCGAATCGATCGCCACGATGCGCTCGATGCCGGTGCCGACCAGCGGCTTTTCGGTCTGCAGGCAGGGCACGGCCTGGCGCTGCATGTTCGAACCCATGAGGGCGCGGTTGGCGTCGTCGTGCTCAAGGAACGGAATCAGCGAGGCCGCCACCGACACGATCTGCGACGGCGCCACGTCGATGTACTCCACCTTGTCCGGCGTGGACAGCATGAACTCGTTCTTGAAGCGGCACGACACCAGCTCGTCGATCAGGTGACCGCGGCTGTCGAGCGTGGCGTTCGCCTGCGCGATCATGAATTTGCTCTCTTCGATGGCCGAGAGGTAATTCACCTCGTCCGCCACCTTGCCGTTGTTGACCTTGCGATACGGCGTCTCGAGGAAGCCGTATTCATTGGTGCGGGCATAGACCGCGAGCGAGTTGATCAGGCCGATGTTCGGGCCTTCCGGCGTTTCGATCGGGCACACGCGTCCGTAATGCGTCGGATGTACGTCGCGCACCTCGAAGCCGGCGCGTTCGCGCGTCAGGCCGCCGGGTCCGAGGGCCGAGACGCGGCGCTTGTGCGTGATCTCGGACAGCGGATTGGTCTGGTCCATGAACTGCGACAGCTGGCTGGAGCCGAAGAATTCCTTGATCACCGCCGACACCGGCTTGGCGTTGATCAGCTCCTGCGGCATCAGACCCTCGGACTCCGCCAGCGACAGACGCTCCTTCACGGCGCGCTCGACGCGCACCAGGCCGACGCGGAACTGGTTTTCCGCCAGCTCGCCCACGGAACGCACGCGGCGGTTGCCGAGATGGTCGATGTCGTCGATCTCGCCCTTGCCGTTCTTGAGCTCGATCAGGATTTTCATCGCGTCGACGATGTCTTCCTTGGTCAGAATGCCCGGGCCTTCGTCGGAGCCGCGACCGACGCGGCGGTTGAATTTCATGCGGCCGACCGCGGACAGGTCGTAGCGGTCGGGGCTGAAGAACAGGTTGTTGAACAGCGTCTGGGCGGCGTCGCGCGTCGGCGGCTCGCCGGGGCGCATCATGCGATAGATTTCGATCTGGGCCTCGAGCGCGTCGCGCGTCGGGTCCAGGCGCAGGGTGTCGGAGATGAACGAACCCTGGTCGAGGTCGTTGGTGTAGATCGTCTTGACCTCGCCGATGCCGGCCTCGAACAGCTTGTCGATCAGGTCCTTGGAAACCAGGTCGTTGGCCTGCGCCAGCAGTTCGCCGGTCTGCGGGTGAATCACGTCCTCGGCCAGCGAGCGGCCGATGAGGAAGCTCGGTTCAATGGTCAGTTGCTTGAGCTTGGACTTCTCCAGCTCGCGCACATGACGTCCGGAAATGCGCCGGTTGGCCTCGATGATGACCTCGCCCTTCGGAGTCTTCACGTCGAACTCGAACTGCATGCCGCGCAGCCGGTTGGGGATCAGGTCGAGCCGGATTTCGTTCTTCACCAGATGGAAGCTGTCGGTCTCGAAAAAGGTCGCCAGGATTTCCTGGGTCGACATGCCGATGGCGCGCAGCAGGATCGTGGCCGCCAGCTTGCGGCGGCGGTCGATGCGCACGTACAGGTAATCCTTGGGGTCGAACTCGAAATCGAGCCACGAGCCGCGGTAGGGAATCACGCGTGCCGAGAACAGCAGCTTGCCGGACGAATGCGTCTTGCCGTAATCGTGCTCGAAGAACACGCCCGGCGAACGGTGCAGCTGCGAGACGATGACGCGCTCGGTGCCGTTGATCACGAACGTGCCGTTGTCGGTCATGAGCGGGATTTCACCCATGTACACTTCCTGCTCCTTGATGTCGCGCACGGTCTTGGTGCCGGTGGCCTCGTCCTTCTCGAACACCACCAGGCGCAGCAGCGCGCGCAGCGGCGCCGCGTAGATCAGGCCGCGTTGCTGGCATTCCTTGACGTCGAACGCCGGTATGCCGAGACGATAGCTGACGAATTCCAGCGCCGCGTTGCCGTTGTAACTCTCGATCGGAAACACCGTCTTGAAGGCGGCCTGCAGACCCTGGTCGATCCGCTGCTCCGGCGGCGTTTCCGCCTGCAGGTACTGGCGATAGGATTCCTTCTGGATTTCGAGCAGATAGGGAACCTTCAGAACGCCGGGGCGTTTGCCAAAGTTCTTGCGGATGAGTTTCTTCTCGGTGAATGAGTAGGTCATGTTTCCTCGACTCTCTATAAGAGAAACAGCGTCACGGACCGGTACAACCGACGACGTTTACTTGAAACACGGGACAGCGCCGGCGGCATTACACCACCGGCGCAACCCGCATGGACTGCGCACAGATTCACCCGCCGACAACGGATGAACCGCCAACCTGCACCAGGTTACTTGAGCTCAACCTTGGCGCCGGCGGCCTCGAGTTCCTTCTTCATCTTCTCGGCGTCGGCCTTGGGCACGGCTTCCTTCACGGTCTGCGGTGCGCCTTCCACCAGGTCCTTGGCTTCCTTCAGACCCAGGGTGGTCACGGCACGGACGGCCTTGATGACAGCAACCTTGTTGTCGCCCGAAGCGGTCAGGATCACGTCGAATGCGTCCTTGGCTTCGGCCGGGGCCGCGGCAGCGGCGGCGGCCGGGGCGGCCACGGCAACGGCGGCGGCGGAAACGCCGAACTTGGTTTCCATTTCCTTGATCAACTCGGACAGCTCCAGCACTGACATGCTGGAAATGGTATTAAGAATCTCTTCTTTCGAAACGGCCATGATGAAATCTCCTGAATAAAGTCTTGAAAATATATTGATCGGTCAGGCGGCGCTGGCCTTGGCATCGCGCACGGCGGCCAGGGCCCGTACGAACTTCGCCGGGACCTCGTTCAAGGTCTGGACGAACTTCTGGACCGGCGCCTGCATGGTGCCGAGGAGCTGTGCCAGCAATTGCTCGCGTCCGGGCAGAACGGCCAAGGCCTTGATCTGCTCCAGGGACATAAGCTTGCCGCCCATGGCGCCGGCCTTGATCTTGAGCGCCGCGTTGTCTTTGGCGAACTCGCTCAGGATCTTGGCCACCGTCACGGGATCGGACGACACCGCGAACGCCAGCGGACCAACCATCTGGTCCTGGAGGCATTCGAAGCTCGTCCCTTGCACGGCGCGCCGGGCGAGTGTGTTCTTCACGACGCGCAGATAGACCTTGCCGTCATGCGCCTTGCGGCGCAACGTGGTCATCTGGGCAACGGACAGCCCACGGTACTCGGCCAGCACTGCCGCCTGCGCGTCCGTCAGCTTCCCGGACACCTCGGCGACCACCGCCTTTTTATCGTCTAATGTCAGACTCATATGAGTCACCTCCGATTGCTACATCACTAAGGCAACGGCGACCTTTTCAGGAGGTAATCCTGTGTCGGGCACACCGTCTGCGCAGGCAGTTTCCATTAAGCTTCGGCGTTAACCACTCACCTCGGCGCCTGCGGTCTTTGACTTCGCTGCACACCAAACTGCGGCGCGCAGCGTCCCAAAGTCACTTATGAACGCGGTTGGCAAGCCAACCGCGTTACAACAATTTAATTACAATCCCGACGTGTCCAGGCGGATGCCCGGGCCCATCGTGGTGGATAGCGTCACCTTCTTCAGGAACACGCCCTTGGCGGTCGCGGGCTTGACCTTGTTCAGCGCCGCCATCAGCGACAGGAAATTCTCCTTGAGCGCGTCCACCTCGAACGAGGCCTTGCCGATGGCGCAGTGCACCAAGCCGGCCTTGTCGGTGCGGAACTGGACCTGACCGGCCTTGGCGCTTTCAACCGCCTTGGCCACGTTGGGCGTCACCGTGCCGACCTTCGGGTTCGGCATCAGTCCGCGCGGGCCGAGGATCTGGCCCAGCTGACCGACGACGCGCATGGCCTCGGGCGTGGCAATGGCGAGGTCGAAATCGATCTTGCCCTGCTTGATGGTGTCCGCCAGGTCCTGGAAACCGACGATGTCGGCGCCGGCCTTTTTGGCGGCTTCGGCGGCGACACCTTCGGCGAATACCGCCACGCGCACCTTCTTGCCGGTGCCGCGCGGCATGACGGCCGTACCGCGCACGTTCTGTTCCGACTTCTTGGCGTCGACGCCGAGATTGATGGACACGTCCACCGATTCGTCGAACTTGGCGCTGGCCGTCGTCTTGAGAATCTTCAATGCTTCGTCGAGCGGATAATTCTTCATCCGGTCCACTTTCGCGAGCTGGGCTTTCAGGCGTTTACCGGCCATGTCACACCCCCTCGCATTCCACGCCCATCTGGCGTGCGCTGCCCGCGATGATTTTCACCGCGGTATTGAGATCGTAACAATTGAGATCGGGCATCTTGATCTTGGCGATTTCCTCGATCTGCTTGCGCGACAGCTTGCCGACCTTCTCCTTGAGCGCGTTGCCGCTGCCGGACTCGAGCCCGAGCGCCTTCTTGATCAGCACCGACGCCGGCGGCGTCTTGGTGATGAAGGTGAAGCTCTTGTCGCTGAAGGCCGTGATGATGACCGGAATAGGCATGCCCTTTTCCATCTTCTGGGTCGCTGCATTGAACTGCTTGCAGAACTCCATGATGTTCAGGCCATGCTGACCGAGCGCCGGTCCCACCGGCGGGGACGGATTGGCCGACCCGGCCGGTACCTGCAACTTGATGTACGCCGAAACTTTCTTTGCCACAATTTACTCCTTACGGGTGCAAGCGGCTGTTGTCAGCCTCCCCGCGGTTACTTCGAGTTAAAAGTGAAAAGTTAAAAGTACAAAGTGAAAAACCATTCACTTTTCACTCTTCACTTTTCACTGCCTTCCTACGCCTTCTCGACCTGACTGAACTCCAGCTCCACCGGCGTCTGGCGTCCGAAAATCGACACCGACACCTTGAGCTTGTTCTTTTCGTAATTGACGTCCTCGACCGTGCCGTTGAAATCCTGGAACGGACCGTCGATGACGCGCACCTGCTCGCCGGCCATGAACGAGAATTTCGGGCGCGGTTTCTCCACGCCTTCCTGCACCTGCCGCAGGATCGCCTCGGCCTCCTTGTCGGTGATCGGCGTCGGCTTGCTGCCGGAACCGCCGATGAAACCGCTCACCTTGGGCACGTCCTTCACGAGGTGCCAGGTTTCGTCGTCCATTTCCATTTTCACGAGCACGTAGCCCGGGAAGAACTTGCGTTCGCTGGTGCGTTTCTGGCCGCTTTTCATTTCCACGACCTCTTCGGTCGGCACCAGGATCTCGCCGAACTTCTCTTCCATGCCGGCGTTGCGGATGTGCTCCTTGAGCGAGCGCACCACGGCCTTCTCGAAGCCGGAATAGGTGTGCACCACGTACCAGCGCATCGTCATCGAATTTCCGCTCCTATCCCGTAACCACTCTGACTATCTTGTGCAGGCCCCAGTCGATCACCCACATGTAAACCGCCACCAGGATCACCATGACGAACACGATCAGCGTCACCTGCATGGTTTCCTTCCGGGCCGGCCACACGACCTTGCGCAATTCAAGACGCGCACCCTTGGTGAACTCCCAGGTACTGCGTCCGAACGCCGTCGGCGCGACGACAATCACCGCCAGCACGGCCGCCGCCAGTACGATGGCGACCTGGACCAGGGCCGGTTTGTCGCCGAAGTAATAGAAACCCCCGATGCCGCCTGCCACGATCAGCACCGCGAGTATCAGTTTCAGTTTGTCCGCTGTCACTACTAAATTCCTTCGTTGCCAGTCAATTGGCAGGCCAGGAGGGTCTCGAACCCCCAACCTGCGGTTTTGGAGACCGCCGCTCTACCAATTGAGCTACTGGCCTAAAACGGTTTCAGGTTTCACGATTAAGGTTTCAGGTTCCCGACATGCAACCTGAAACCTGTAACATGAAACACTTCTATTCAATCACCTTCGCCACCACCCCCGCCCCCACGGTCCGGCCGCCTTCGCGAATGGCGAAGCGCAGGCCCTGTTCCATGGCGATGGGGTTGATCAGGGTGACGACCATCTTGATGTTGTCGCCGGGCATGACCATCTCGGTGCCGCTCGGCAGTTCGCAGGAGCCGGTCACGTCGGTGGTTCTAAAGTAGAACTGCGGGCGGTAGCCCTGGAAGAACGGGGTGTGTCGTCCGCCTTCTTCCTTGGTCAGTACGTACACCTCGGCTTCGAACTTGGTGTGCGGGGTGATGCTGCCGGGCTTGGCCAGGACCTGGCCGCGTTCGACTTCTTCGCGCTTGGTGCCGCGCAGGAGCACGCCGACGTTGTCGCCGGCTTCGCCCTGATCCAAGAGTTTCCGGAACATCTCCACGCCGGTGACGGTGGTCTTGGTGGTGGGCTTGATGCCGACGATCTCGATTTCATCGCCCACTTTGACGATGCCGCGTTCGATTCTGCCGGTGACGACGGTGCCGCGGCCGGAGATGGAGAACACGTCTTCGATGGGCATGAGGAAGGGGCCGTCGATGGCGCGCTGGGGCTGCGGGATATAGGAGTCCAGGGCCTCGGACAGTTTCACGATCGAGGGTTCGCCGAGTTCGGACTGGTCGCCTTCGAGGGCTTTCAGGGCGCTGCCGATGACGATCGGGGTCTTGTCGCCGGGGAAGCCGTATTTGGTGAGCAGGTCTTTGACTTCTTCCTGGACCAGTTCGAGGAGGTCTTTGTCGTCGACCATGTCGGCCTTGTTCAGGTACACGACGATGTAGGGCACGCCGACCTGGCGGGCCAGCAGGATATGTTCGCGGGTCTGGGGCATGGGGCCGTCGGCGGCGGACACCACCAGGATGGCGCCGTCCATCTGGGCGGCGCCGGTGATCATGTTCTTGACGTAGTCGGCGTGGCCCGGGCAGTCGACGTGGGCGTAGTGGCGCTTCTCCGACTGGTATTCCACGTGGGTGGTGGAGATGGTGATGCCGCGCTCGCGTTCTTCCGGGGCGTTGTCGATCTGGTCGTAGTTCCGGACCTCGCCGCCGAACTTGGCGGCCAGCACCTTGGTCAGGGCCGCGGTGAGCGTGGTCTTGCCGTGGTCGACGTGGCCGATGGTGCCGACGTTGAGGTGCGGTTTGGTGCGGGAGAATTTTTCCTTGGACACGGGATGCCTCTTTTATTTCTCGCTATGAGTTAAAAATGTGTTCTGCAATCACTTGTCAAAAAATCTGGAGCCCATAATCGGAATCGAACCGATGACCTCTTCCTTACCAAGGAAGTGCTCTACCGACTGAGCTATATGGGCGATATTCAAAAAGCCCAGCCTGAACTGGAGCGGGTAGCGGGAATCGAACCCGCATCATCAGCTTGGAAGGCTGAGGTTCTACCATTGAACTACACCCGCTTTGGATGTTTGTTTATAGATGAACCCGCCCCGCCCTTCTTCGCACAGTTCATCTCGCCCCCAACCTGGTGGAGGGGGGTGGATTCGAACCACCGAAGGCAGAGCCGTCAGATTTACAGTCTGATCCCTTTGGCCGCTCGGGAACCCCTCCGGAAAAAATGAAGCCGCAAATTTTGCGGGAGTAACCCCGCATTGTCAACCGATATCCTTGATTTTTTGAACAATCTCCCATGCTTCCCCGCGACTAAGCGCCGCGGGACTGCTGGGTGCGGATAAGGTTCAGTGCCGAGCCGGCCTGGAACCAGGCGATCTGGTCTGAAGTCAGGCTGTGCAAGGCATAAAACCTCTCCTGACTGCCATCCGCATGGGCAATTTTGACCTCGATTTTCTGCCCGGGCGTCAGCTTATCGAGCCCCAGAATGGCCAGGCGGTCATCCCGGCGGATACGCTCGTAATCCGCGGGATCGGCAAAGGTCAGCGGTAATACCCCCTGCTTTTTGAGATTGGTCTCATGAATCCGGGCAAAACTGCGCACCAGCACCACGCGGCATCCGAGATACCGGGGGCTCATGGCGGCGTGTTCGCGCGAGCTGCCCTCGCCGTAATTGCGGTCGCCCACCGCCACCCAGCCGAGCCCCCCGGCTTTATAGGCGCGGGCGATTTTTTGCAGCTCCTCGCCGGCCTGCCCGGTCAGGACGTTGAAACCGGTACCCGGCTTGTCGGTAAAGGCGTTTTCCGCCCCGGAGAACATGTTGTCGCTGATGCGATCGAGATGGCCGCGGAACTTGAGCCAGGGGCCGGCCGGTGAAATATGGTCGGTGGTACATTTGCCGCGCGCCTTCAGCAATACCGGCAGGTTCTGATAACCCGCGACCTTGTCCACCGGCTCGAACGGCTCAAGCAGGGCCAGGCGCTCGCTCTTGGGATTCACCGTCACGCTGGCCGAACCCGCCTGCTCCGCGGGCGCCACATAGCCGTCGCGGCCGGCGTCGAAGCCCTTGAGCGGCAGCTCGGCGGCGCTCGGCGCCTCGAGCTTGAGCAGGTTGCCGTCAAATATCACGCCCTCGTGGATCGGGTCGGAATCGAGCCGCCCGGTCAGGGCATAGGCCACCACCACCTCGGGGCTGGCGATAAAGGCATGCGTGCTCGGGTTACCGTCGTTGCGCTTGGGGAAATTGCGATTGTATGAAGTCAGGATCGAGTTCTTCTCGCCCTTGGCGACGTCGCTACGCTCCCACTGGCCGATGCACGGCCCGCAGGCGTTGGCCAGCACCGTGGCGCCGATGGCCTCGAGATCGGCCAGCAGGCCGTCGCGCTCGATGGTGGCGCGCACCTGCTCCGAACCGGGCGTGACCATGAGCGGCACGCGCGCCTTCAGGCCCCTGGCTTTCGCCTGGCGCGCGACATGCGCGGCGCGGCCGATGTCTTCATACGAAGAATTGGTGCAACTGCCGATGAGGGTGGCCGTGAGCCCGGCCGGATAGTCGTGCGCGTGCACGTCGGCCGTCATGCGCGACACCGGGCGCGCCAGATCGGGCGTGTGCGGACCGACCACGTGCGGTTCGAGCTGCGACAGATCGATCTCGACGATTTCGTCATAGTGCTTTTCCGGATGCGCCAGCACCTCGGCGTCGGCGGTCAGATGCTCGGCGAGGCTGGAGGCGAGGCTCGCGATCTCGGCGCGGCCGGTAGCGCGCAAGTAATCGGCCATGCGCTTGTCGAACGGGAACACCGACGTGGTCGCGCCCAGCTCCGCGCCCATGTTGGTCACGGTGGCCTTGGCGGTGCAGGAAAGCGATGCCGTGCCGTCGCCGAAATATTCGATGATCTTGTTGGTGCCGCCGGCTACCGTCAGCATGCCGGCGAGCTTGAGGATCACGTCCTTGCCGCTGGTCCAGCCCGAGAGTTTTCCCGTCAGGCGCACGCCGACGAGTTTCGGCCACAGCAGTTCCCACGGCATGCCGACCATGACGTCCACGGCGTCGGCGCCGCCGACGCCGATCGCCAGCATGCCGAGACCGCCGGCGTTGGGCGTGTGCGAATCGGTGCCGATGATGAGACCACCGGGAAAAGCATAATGCTCGAGGATCACCTGGTGGATGATGCCGGAACCCGGCTTCCAGAAACCCATGCCATAGCGGGCCGAGGCCGAGGCCAGGAAGTCGTAAACCTCTTTGTTCGTGCTCTCAGCCACCTCAAGATCTTTAATCGCGCCGACCTTGGCGCGGATAAGGTGATCGCAATGCACCGTGGTGGGCACCGCCGCCTCGCTCTTCCCCGCCGTCATGAATTGCAGAATCGCCATCTGCGCGGTGGCGTCCTGCATGGCCACGCGGTCGGGATGCAGCCCGACGGTGGTCTGGCCGCGCTCGGGCAGGCCGGCCGCCAGATCGGCCTTGTGCGCGAACAGGATTTTCTCTGCCAGCGTCAGCGGCCGGGCGGCACGGGCGCGCACCGCGGCCATGCGTTCGGGCAGGGATTTATAGTAGTTGCGGACCGTGACGACCGCGTCAGCAGGAGTCTTTTCCATGCGAAATATCGGGAAAACCAGCTCGTGAAAGGGGCGGGATTGTAATTCATCGCGCGGGCTTAGGCCATGCCGCCCACCTGCCACTGCGACCAGACGGCTCTTTAATGAGGTCGCAATTTGCGACCTCATATTTTACAGACGAGGATATGAGTGGAGCTCGCAGAGGGGTGAGCCGGGGTTTTCGCGAGCGTCCAGTGGGTGAGCGGCGCTAGCCGCGAACGCCCGCCCAGGGATGGGCGGGCTGGGCTTCGTGCGAAGCAAGGATTGCGAAGCACGAAGCTCGCGCCGGCGCCCGGGATGAGAATCATTGCAAGCAATCTTGTCTTAGATTTATACCCACCGATGAAGAGTGGGCCGAGCTGGCGGCTTCTGCTGCGGAAGGCCTTTAAGCGACATGATCACCAAGCTGGTGCAGCCCCGTGGCGCTCACCCATGCCGCATGCGGCAGGGTGAACAGAGACTCGCTACTTGGCGGGTTTCGGATTTCGACTAATGATGCCTTCCACTATTCCGACGGCATCCTCGACATATCTTAAGCACTGTGTCAGCTTGACGTCCTTCTCCATAAATTCCTTCAGACCTTCTTCGCTGAACACGTTGAGCCCGATAAGCTCATGACAGTTAAGCTTGCCATGGCGGGCTTTGAATTCCTCGACAAATCTGCCGACTTTTTCAAAAGTGTTTTGAAAGGCTTCTGAATCGTCAGGCTCTGCCATACCATAATGCAAGCCAAGCACCATCAGGGCTCCGGTTACGGCACCACATTCCCCGCCCAGTCCGGAACCCCCAGCAAGCGGATTGGCTATTTTCCGGGCCAGAACCGGATCAAGCCCATAATCTGATGCAAACGCTTCCAGCACGGACTGAGAACAGTGGAATCCTTCCGTGAAACGTTTGGTCGCGATGTCGCATTTCGTATCCATTCCTTACCCCCTTCAAAAGTTGCGCGTTCACCAATCTCTTTGGAATAATGTAGCCAATCGATATATTCGAATCAAACAGATGTTTCCGATAGCAGCAATCGAAAATATCGAACGAGGCCGAACGTATGGAATTACGCCAGCTGAAGACATTTCAAACCGTCGCGCGACTGATGAGCTTCAATCGTGCCGCCAAGATCCTGAACTATTCCCAATCGGCGATTTCAACGCAGATCTCGCTGCTGGAGCAGGAGCTCGACGTCAAGCTCTTTAACCGGCTGGGCAACCGGATCTGTCTCACCGAGGCAGGACGCATGCTGGTGGGCTATTCGCAGAAATTGCTCGATATCGAACAGGAAACATTGTCGAAGGTGTCGGGCAAGGAAGAACCGCAGGGCTCCATCTCCATCCGGATTCCCCAGAGTATCGCCACCTACCTGTTGCCATCGGTGTTGTCCAAGTTTCAGGCCCGTTACCCCAAGGTAGGATTCGATGTCAGCACCTGCGCCTACGAGGCGTTGATCCACGAGACGAAAACAGGGATCACCGACCTCGCGTTCTTGCTGGCAGACAGCATCCCGTTTCCGGAATTGAAAACCGAAGTGCTGAGATTCGAGCGGCTGGTGCTGGTTGCGAGTCCCGACCACCCGCTGTCGGCGCTATCGAGCATGCAGATCAGCGACCTTGCCGGCCAGACGATCCTTTTGCCGAAACACGACTGTAGCTACAAGATGACCTTCCAACAGGCATTGGCCGAGGGAAAGGCTGCGCCGGCGCGCTTCATCGAGCTGAACAGCATAGAGGCCATCAAGCAATGCGTGTTCAAGGGGATTGGGGTGGCCATGTTTCCCCTGTTGGCCATCAGAGAGGAACTCGCTCAACAAACCATGACCATCCTTCCGTGGCCGGACGATCCGCTGGAAACTGGGATATTGATGATCTGGCACAAGGATAAGTGGCTGTCCCCGGTCTTGAAGGACTTTATGGAAACGGTGCGCGAGGTGCTGTAGAGACGCGCACAGGCGCAGTCAGAATAAACCTAACACAGCGGCTAAGCCTTTTTCACGAACTCCGATGTTCATCCCCATTACGCCTATTCTTGCAAGATCTTTATCATAAAAATACTGATAGTTCTTTACATCATCATGAACACGGTGTCCTTCGACGTTCTCGACAAGGACATGAAGTTCTTGCAAGGATGGCGCGGCCGGGGCTTCTGACCGCCACTGATGCATCGCCAGGGATGGCATGTATGGAGCCCGCAGAGGGACTTGAACCCCCGACCGCCTGATTACAAATCAGGTGCTCTACCAACTGAGCTATGCGGGCATAAATCAGAAATCGTTCCTGCCGTCCCTGGCGTTACAGTCCAGCCAGCTGAAACCCCGGCCCGCACATCCCTGTGCGGGCGCTCGGCGGCGCGAGAGTCCACCGGACTCTCGTGAAATCCCCGCCTCACCCAACTGAGCTATGCGGGCACAAAGCGGATACGACATGGCAAGTATAACCGCCCGCGGCGGTGCAGCCCACTCAGCCCGGCGCGTTGTCGCGCAGCCCGGGCGGTTTGGCCGGCGGCGGGCTGCTGCCGGCCGGGCACGCGATTTCCTGCACCTGCACGTCCTTCGCCGCCCAGTCGATCTGCCTGAGCTTGCCCTGCGTTTCCGCCGGCGCCCGCACGGCCACGTCCAGCCAGAAACGCGTGCGCGTCTGCTGAAACGGCTGAATCCTGGCTTGGATTTTTTTGGCCGCCAGTTCGCGCACGCGGCTGGCAGCGTTGGCCTCGACGGTGAACAGGCCGAGGGAGATGGCGTTTTGCATGCCCTCCTCCTGCATCAGCGCATGATCCTTGAACCCAAGCCGGGTGAGTTCCTGGCGCTTGCGTTCCGCGGCCTTCGGGGACGATAGCGGCGGGAGATACACGAGATAACCGGTCACGCTGCGGGTCTCCTCGGCGCGGCGGGAATACGTGAGCGGCAGTTCATTCAGGCGCGTCTCCGCCCGCGCCACGAGATCGACATCCGGAAACGGGCCGATATGGAAACAGGCGGGCGCCACGCTGGCCGTCAATTCCGCATTCGCCGGCGGCGGCTGTTTGCGCGGCACGAGTTTCACGCCCGGTTCGTTTAACAGGCGCATTTTCTCCGGCGCCACCGGTGCACGCGCCGCGCGCGTTTCCTCCACCGGCGCGTCCTGGTACCAGCTGGCCCACATCCACAGCCCGATATTGGCCAGCACCAGCGCGGCGAAAATCCATTTGAGTTTCATAGGCTGTCCGCGATCCGCGCCAGGCCCTTGAGCACCAGGTCCGGCACCATGGTGGCCGGCACGCGCAAATGCGCCGCCAGCGCCGGCGCATCACCGCCGGTGAGAAAAATCTCCATGGGTTTACCGAGGCTGCGCCGGTATTCGTCAATCAGACGTTCCACCGCGCCCGCCAGTCCGAACAGGGTACCGGCCGCCACGCCATCCGCGGTGGCACGGGCGAGACAATCCGCCGCGTTGCCTTCCGCCGGCGCAATGGCCACCGTGCCCCGCGCCAGGCTGTCGCGCAACAGCCGCAAGCCCGGAAAAATCGCGCCGCCAAGAAATTCACCCTTGGCCGACAGTGCCTCCACCGTCACGGCAGTGCCGGCATCCACCACGCACGCCGCCGAATCAGTCAATCCGCGCACACCAATCAGAGCCGCCCAGCGGTCGGCGCCCAATTGTTCCGGTTTGCGATAAAGATTTTTTACGCCGAGCTGCTGCGCTTGCGGACGCACAATATGCGGCGTGACCGACCAGCGCGTCTGCGCCCATCGTTCTAACGCATCCAATCGCTCCGGGCTGGAAACGCTGCATGCGATCACGCGCTGCGGTTTTTCGATTTTTCCCCACGCCTTGTCGAACAAGGATTCGATATTTTTTTCGCTGTCGAGCAAAACCGCATCGGCGCGCCACACTCCGGCAGCGTGTTGCGCCCACTTCAGGCGGCTGTTGCCGAGATCGATTAACAGGTTCATGCAGAATAATGACGTCAGGTGCGGACAGGTCTCAGGCTGACTTCACCGGAATGAAATACCTGCCGGTTCCTGGCCTGACGGACGATCAGGCCGCCGGTTTCGTCGATACCCTCGGCGGTGCCGGTGAACTCGCGCTCGCCCTGGATCAGGCGCACGCGCTTGCCATGGAACAGGTGCTGTTCCTCCCATTCCTCGCGAAACGGCGCAAAGCCCCTGGCCGCGAACAGCTGAAACATGTCCAGCAGGCGGCGCACGACCAGCGCCGCCAGGCGATTGCGATCGGTGGTCTCGCCCATGATGCCCTGCATATCGATCCACGGCTGGTCGATGTGCGCGGCGTCCTGCGGGCTGATGTAGCCATTGATGCCCACGCCGAGGATGACCCGCGTCGGCCCCGCCGCCTCGCCCTGGACATCGACCAGCAACCCGGCGAGCTTGCGATTGTCCCACAGCACGTCATTCGGCCACTTGAGCCCCGCGCCGGACACGCCGTATTGCTCCAGCGCGCGCAACAGTGCGACGCCGGCCGCCAGGCTCAGGCCCGACACCAGGCCGGGTCCGCCAGGAAAACGCCAGGCCATGGACAGCATGAGATTGCAGTAAGGCGTCGTGACCCAGGAACGGCCGCGCCGCCCGCGCCCGCCCGACTGGGCCTCGGCCGCGCAGGTGGCGCCGTTGATGTCCTCGTCCACCGCGACCTGTTCGGCGAGCCAGCGATTGGTGGAATCGACTTCGTCGAGGAGATGCAGGCGGTCACGGACCGATGTTGCCGTCTCGCCCATCAGCTTCAAAATCCGGGAACGATCCAGCAGCGTCAACGGCGATTCAAGTTTGTAGCCGCGGCCGGTCACACGGTGAACCTCGAGACCCGATTGCGCGAGATGATGGACGTTCTTGCAAACCGCGGCGCGCGTGATGCCGAGTTTTTTTCCCAGATCGGTGCCCGAATGAAAGCTGCCATCGGACAACAGCTTCAGGATTTCGGCGCGCGTGGACATGGGGCCATTCTAACAGGGGTCATATCGGTGCGACGAGAACCGCGCCAGGCGCTGACCCGGCGGCACCGCAGCATGCGCAGCGCCGCCAAACTAGCGGGAGACCAGCACCGGAATCCTGGACCGGGTCAGCACCTTCTGGGTCTCGCTGCCGAGCAGCACGCCGGCAAGTCCGTGGCGGCCGTGCGAAGCCATGAAAATAAGATCGCACTTCTGCTGCTTCGCCACGGCGAGGATGGCGTCGGCGGGAAAATCGTTGGTCACGTGGATGCACCGGCAGCGGACGCCTGCGTGTTTGGCCGCCTGCTCGATGATGCCGAGGTATCTGGCCGCCGTCTTCTCGATCATCTCGGCGTGCTCCTGCGGCGTCATGTAGTCGACCGGCACGAAGTCCCTGTACACCACGGGGGTGGCGGGCGGGGCGGCGAACAAGCCGGTAACCCTGGCACCGAGCGATTTGGCGAGCTTCACGCCATTGGCGATCGCCTTGCGCGAAAGCGCGGAGCCGTCCGTCGGGATCAGTATGTGTTTGTACATGTCGTCTCCTTGTCGCTGAAGTTGTGCTGCCGGCATCCCGCTCACTTCATGTAGGGCAGAACCCAGATCAACATCCCGAATGCATAGCATACGCCGGCGGCAACCAGCGTGAACGGCACGCTCCAGGACAGAAACTCGCGCAACGAGACCTTGCGCTGCTCCTCGCGCTCGCAGATGCCCAGCGCGACGAAGAGCGCGGGCGCCCCGGCGATCGTGAGGTTGCTCCCGAGCGTACCTGCCCACACCAGCATCCACCACAGCGGCCATGATTCCACGCCGGCGCTCTTCAAGTCGCGGATCGTGTAGAGGAACGTAAGGATGTAGGCGTCATGCTCGACCATGCCGACGATGGGAACGGTGACCCAGTAGAGCAGCGTGGCGCCCAGCGCCAGGTTCGCCTGAAAGATGGGCGTCAGCCCATGGGCCAGCAACTCGAGTATCTTCATCTTTTCGAGCCCGCCCACGAGGGCAAACAGCGCGATGTAGAAGAAAATCGCGCGCCAGTCGAGGTCCTGAATTATCTCCTCGAATGTGGGCGCCTTCACCCGCTTGCCGAGCAATTCCAGCAACAGCACCAGCGTCACGGCACCGGTGAGCGCGATGAATCCCAGCTTCATCTGCAACACCTCCCGGAAAGCCATAGCCAGCACCGTGAGCAGGAACCACCCCACCACCAGCGTCGCGAACAGCGGGTCCGGGATTCTGGCTTCGATGCCGACGTCCCCGGCTGACGTCACGCGACGCCCGATGGCGCGGAAACCATACGCGTACATGGCACCGAGGGTGATCGCGAAGGTCACCATGAGAATCGGAAACGAGGACGGCCGGCCGAACTGCCAGATGAAATCCCCGAACTCCGCGCCGGAAACACTGTGGAGCATCTGCGGCGGCAGATCACCGAGCAGCAGCGCCGTGCCCATGAAGTTGGCGCTGAAACCGATCATGAGGATGAGGGGCGTGATCGGAATCTTCAGCGCCCGCGCCAGCGGCAGCGCCACCGGCGCCATCATCAGGATGGTCACCACGTTGTCCACGAACATCGAGATCACGCCCGCCAGCACCGAGAGCAGCATGACCAGCAGGCCGGGCCGCCCCCCGGAGAGACGCAACGCCTGCAGCGCGAGCCAGCTTGGCACGCCGGTCTTGCCGAAGTAACCGGCGATGACCCAGATGCTGACGAGGATCGCCATCACGTTCCAGTCCACGTACTGGAAGGCGTCGATCTCGCTCATGACACCGATCCAGATCATCAGCGAGGCTCCCACCATGGCGGCCACGGCATTGTCGACAACGTTGCTGATCACGACCAGGATCGTGACAACGAACACCGCGAGCGCCACCCACTGCATCAAGTCCATGGAAAGGGATTTCCTGAACCGGAGATCTGGCCGAGGCCAACTGGAATGGCAGACAGGCCAACAACACTGGATGAGTTATTAATTTTCGCCTCCCCGAAAAGCCGGTGCATTGCAAATAGCGCACAGCATGACGAAATGATATCTGCATGGCGCGAAGCGGTATAGCCTCGCGCGGTCGCACAGGGGCCTGCTGCGTTCAGCGCGTTCCCGACATCCGCTCGATGACCTTGACGATGGCGCTGGAATCCAGCTCGCCGTCACCGCTGCCCATGAGCGCGTTCAGATGTTGCGCCACCAGCGCCGCGCCCGGCAGGCCGATGCCCAGCCGGTGCGCGTCCTCGATGACGATACGCAGGTCCTTCTGGTGCAGCTTCACCTTGAAACCGGGCTTGAAGTCGTTGTCGAGCATGCGCTGGCCGTGCACTTCCAGGATCTTGCTGCCGGCAAAACCCCCCATCAGCGCCGCGCGCACCCGGGCGGCGTCCACGCCGTTGCGGCGCGCAAAGGTCAACGCCTCACTCACCGCCTCGATCGTGAGCGCCGCCACGATCTGATTGCAGGCCTTGGCCACCTGCCCGGCGCCGTGATCGCCCACGTGCACCACGTTCTTGCCGAGGACGTCGAACAGCGGTTTCACGCGCTGGAAGGTTGTTTCCCTGCCGCCGACCATGATCGACAGGTTGGCATTGATGGCGCCGATCTCGCCACCCGACACCGGCGCATCCAGCATCTCGACGCCGCGCGTCTCCAGCTCCTGCGCCAGCCGGCGTGTGCTGGCCGGCGAGATGGTGCTCATGTCCACAATCACCTGCCCGGCACGCAGCCGATGAATCAGGCCGGTCTCGCCGAGCACGATATTTTCCACGTCGGGCGTGTCCGAGACCATGATGAAAATGATCTCGGCATTCACGGCCACGTCCGCGACCGAACGACAGGCCTGCGCGCCGGCCTCCACCAGCACCTCCATCGTCACCGGCCGGCGCCCGTGCACCCACAGCGCGTGCCCGGCGCGGCGCAGATTCAGCGCCATCGGCCGGCCCATGATCCCGAGCCCGATGAATCCGAGTTTCATCGCCATCGTCGTAGCTCCTTATATGAGTGATTTAGCCACAGAGATCACAGAGCTAATTAATTCAAATACTTTTTTTTCTCTGTGAACTCTGTGTGCTCTGTGGCAAAGAATTATTCATTTATCTCCGGCGGATTATGCCGGAAACCGAGCTGCCCCTGGCACCACTGCGCCACCTGCAACAGGCGCGCATCCTGCAAATAGCCCCCGACCACCTGCAACCCGAGCGGCAGGCCGTGCTCGCCCAGTCCGGAAGGAAGGGTGATCGCCGGCACGCCGCACAACGTCCAGATGGTGCAGAACTGGGGATCGCCGGTGTGCGCCAGCGTGGCCGGGGCCTCGCCGCGCGCCGGCGGCGTCAGCACGGCGTCGTAACGATGCATGAAATCGCCCAGCTCGCCACGCAGCCGGGTGCGGCTCTCCAGTGCCGCGTGATACGCGGGCTCCGGAATCTTCAGGCCCTCGTCGATCAGGCGGTTGATCTCGGCGCTCAGAAGGTCGCGATGTTGCTGCTGCAAATGGGCAAACGCCCGCGCGCCCTCGTAGTGCATGATGGTGCGATGCACATCGTGCGCCCCGGCAAAGGCGTCGGGAAGCACGCCGGCTTCGATGGACGCGCCGGCCCGGCGCAGCGCGACAATGCTCCGGGAGAAATTTTCCTGCTGATCGGCGTCCACCAGCGACCAGGCCGACGTGCGCACGGTTGCCAGCCGCGGTGGGTGGAACAGCAACCGGGGGTCGAGCTCGCGCGGTACCTGGGCGAAATCGGACAGGCTGTCGGGGTCGTCCTGCGCATACCCCATCAGGGCGCTCGCCACCACCGCGGCATCCGCCACGTTGCGCGCGAACACCCCGACCTGATCCAGCGTGTGGCTGAACTTGAGAATGCCGGCGCGCGAGATCAGGCCGGCGCTGGGCTTGTAGCCGATCACGCCGCAAAACGCCGCGGGACGGATGACGGAACCGTTGGTCTGGGTGCCGATGGCGGCAGGGACAAAATGCGCCGCCACCGCCGCGGCCGAACCGCTCGAGGAACCGCCCGGCGTGTGCGCCGGGTTCCACGGGTTGCGTGTCTTGCCGGGAACATAATAGGCCAGTTCCGCCGTCACGGTTTTGCCCAGCATCACCGCGCCGGCTTCCTCCAGCCGCCGCACCACGCGTGCGGACAAGGTCGGCAGGTAATCCTCAAAGGCGGGCGAGCCCATGCGCGTCGGCAGGCCCTGCACATCGATAATATCCTTCACGCCGACCGGGATGCCCAGCAGCGCGCCGGGCTGACCAGCCTGCCGGTGGCGATCGGCCGCGCGCGCCCGCTCCAGCGCCGCCTCGGACTTGAGCCAGACCCAGGCTTCGATTTTCGGATCGAGCCGCGCGATCTGCACCAGGCAATCGCGCACCAGGTCCTCGCAGGTGAACCGACCCTCGGCCAGGCCGCGCAGGGCATCCTTGACGCCCAGATGGTGCAGGTCCCCCATTCAGGCGGGCGGCGTCAACAGATTGGGTGGCTTGCCCGTGGTCAGCGCCGCCACCAGATTCTCCGCCGCCAGCATCGCCATGCGGCGGCGCGTGGCCTCGGAAGAGCTGGCGATATGGGGAGTCAACACGACGTTGGTGAGCTTCAGGAAATCCGGATGCAGCGCCGGCTCGTTCTCGAACACGTCGAGGCCGGCGGCGGCGAGGGGGCCGCGCTTCAGCACCTCGATGAGCGCCGCGTCATCGACCACGCCACCGCGCGCGGCGTTGATGAGGATGGCGCCGGGTTTCATTTTCGCGAACTGCGCCGCGCCCAGAATATGATGCGTGGCCGGCGAATACGGCGTGTGCACGGTAAGAATGTCGGCGCGCGCGAGCAGTTCATCCATGTCTACATACGCCGCGTGACAGCTTTTTTCCACTTCCGCCGACAGACGGCGCGAATTGTGGTACAGCACGTTCATGTCGAAACCGCGGGCGCGGCGCGCCACCGCCTGACCGACGCGACCCATGCCGAGGATGCCGAGTGTCGCGTGGTGCACGTCGACGCCGAGGAACTGTTTCAGCTTCCAGCCGGTCCATTGGCCGGCACGCAGGTATTGTTCCGCCTCGGTCACGCGGCGCGCCGTGGCCAGGATCAGCGCCCAGGTGAAATCCGCCGTGGAATCGTCCAGCACACCGGGCGTGTTGGTGGCCATGACACCGCGTGCCTGACAGGCATTGAGATCGATGTTGTTGAAACCAACGGCGATGTTGCACACCGCCCGCAGTTTCGGGCAGCGCGCCAGCAGCACCGCGTCGATGCGCTCGGTGAGTGTGATGAGCGCGCCGTCCTTGCTGCTCAGCCGTTCGGCAAGTTGCGCCGGCGTGAACGGCGTATCGGACGGGTTCGCCTCAACCTCGAAGTGGCGTGCCAGACAATCCAGTGTCTCCGGGAAGACTTCGCGCGTGACGAGTACCTGCAACCGTGTCATGGAGGACTATCTGTCGTAGAGCACGTGCGGGAGCCACAGCCCGATCTCCGGGAACACGTACAACAGCACGATCGCAAGAATCTGGATGCCCATGAACGGCAGCATGCCGCCGAAGATCTGGTTGAGCGTGACATGCGCCGGGGCGACGCCCTTGAGGTAGAACGCCGCCATCGCCACCGGTGGCGACAGGAACGCCGTCTGCAGGTTAAGTGCGACCAGCAGGCCGAAGAACAGCGGGTCGATCTGGAAATGGGTGAGCAGCGGAATGAAGATCGGCATGAAAATGATGATGATCTCGGTCCACTCCAGCGGCCAACCCAGCACGAAGATGATGAACTGCGCCAGGATCAGGAACTGGGTCGGCGTCAGATCGAGCGACAGCACCCATTTCTCGACCACTTCCTGGCCGCCGAGCAGGGCAAAGGCCGCCGAGAAAATGGCCGAACCGACGAACAGCCAGCAGACCATGGCGCTGGTCTTGGCGGTGAGAAACGACGATTCCTTGGTGATCGCACCGAGCTCCTTCACGGTGGCCATGACCGCGCTCGCCGGATTCCTGCCATTGCTTCGCGCCGTGCGCCAATGCTCGAGGAAGCGGTATATTGCCGCGAGCACGAAGCCGCCGAAGGCGCCGATCGCCGCCGCCTCGGTGGGCGTGGCCAGGCCGAACACGATGGAACCGAGCACGGCCAGGATCAGGATCGTCAGCGGAAAGAAAGAGATGAGCAGTCTCTTGAACACCTCATGTCGTTCCCAGTTCCAGCGCAGATAAATGTAGGCGAGAGCCGCGACACAGACTCCGAGCGTGATCCAGAACCCGGTGGGTACCGGCAGGCGCCCGGCTGGCTCGGCAGCCGTGGCCGGCGCTGCCGATTCCGGCGCTGCCGGTGCAATTTCTTCAGCGCCGGGCGGGACGGCCAGCGCTTTCGGTTCTTCCGGCGGCGGTTCCTGAAGCCCCGTTGCTGATTCTTCGGCCGGCGGTTCCTGAAGCCCGGTTCCGGACTCTTCCGGCGGAGGCTCCTGCAATCCCGTTCCCGACTCCTCGGCCTGAGACTGGCCGGCGGAGCCGGCCGACTCCGCTTCAGCATCCGCCGCGAGACCGGCGCCGGTCTCGACCAGCCCCGTAGTATCCACCTTCACCTCCGGCGCCGTCGCCGAGCGGTAGCCGACGGCGAGCAGCGCGACAACCGCGAGCGCCGGGAGCATCATGATCAGCAACTGTACCGCGGCGGTGCGTTTCGTCACGGTGGTGCCGCCACGAAGCGCGCGCGCAACGCCGACCACCGCGTGGCGGCCGCGGCCCGCCAGTTGCTGTGCGAACGCCGGCAGTTCGACGTACCGCTCGCTCTCCGGCAGCGGCGGCATGAGGCTCGGCTTGAGCTTCGCCAATATGATGACGTAAGCCACGTAGAGCCCCGCGAGCATGATGCCGGGGAAAAAGGCGCCGGCGTAGAGCTGCACCACCGAAACGCCGGCAGTGGCGCCATAGACGATCAGCAGGATCGAAGGCGGGATCAAGATGCCGAGACAGCCGCCCGCCGTGATCGCGCCCGCCGACACCGAAACGTTGTAACGCGCCTTGAGCATGGCCGGAAACGCCAGCAGGCCCATCAGTGTCACCACCGCGCCGACGATGCCGGTCGCCGTGGCGAACACGGCGCAGGTGACGATGGTGGCCACCGCCAGCGAACCCGGCACGTCGGCCATAGCGAGGTGCAGGCTCTTGAACAACCTGTCGATCAATGCGGAACGCTCAACCAGGTAACCCATGAACACGAACAACGGCACCGCAGTCAGCACGTCATTCGACATCACGCCGTAAGCGCGCTGCACCATGAGGTCGAGCACCTGCTGTACCGCCAGATCGGGATTGACGCTGCGATACGCCAGCCAGGCGAAAAACACGCCCATGCCCATGAGCGTGAAAGCCGTGGGAAAACCGAGCATGATGGCCACCACGATCAATGCCAGCATGATCAATCCGAGGTGACCGTTGGTGAGATGGCCCCAGGGCGTGAATAGGATCACCATACCGACGATGATCGCCATCAGCGTGAGGCCGAACCAGAGCTCCTTGCGCAGCTTCACGGGCGCGGCTCCTTGGGCGTCACCAGTTCGTCGAGTTTCTGGATATCCTCGTCCTTGACGTGCACCATTTCCTTCAGCTTGCCGATATCCACTTCCTCGACATCCTGCTCGCGCGACGGCCACTGGCCCTGTTTCAGGCAGATGACGCAGCGCACGATCTCGACGAAACCCTGCAACAGCAGGATCGCCCCGGCAACGGGAATAACGGTCTTGAACGGATAGATCGGCGGGCCTTCGTAGGTGATGGTCGAATGTTCGTTGATCGCCCAGGAATCGGCGGCATAGGAGTAACCGGCCCAGACGAGCGCCATCACGCCCGGAATGAAGAATACGATATAGAGCACGAGGTCGATGGTGGCCTGGGTGCGTGGCCGGAAGAAACCGTAAAGAACGTCACCGCGCACATGACCGCCCTTCGACAACGTATAGGCCCCGGCCATCATGAACAGCGTCCCGTACATCATGATCATGGCGTCAAAGGCCCAAGCACGCGGGGAATCGAGGACGTAACGGGCAAACACCTCCCACGAGATATGCAGCGTGAGCAGAATAATCAGCCAGGAGAAGGCCTGGCCGGCCCAGGTGCTCAACCTGTCGACAAACAGCAGAATCTTTTGCATGTTCAAACCTCCGCGCCCACGGCCCGAAACCAGATCATTTTGCCATCAGCGCCCCGTCCTGAACATTCCAAAGAAAAGACACCATCCGGCGCGGCCGGATGGTGTCTCCGCTAACGCATGTTTCAGCCCTTCTTGGGAGCCGCTTTCTTGCCCGCGAAGTAATGGTTGTAGGCCATGCGCCGGTTGACGTTGGTGTCGAGATCCCAGCGTACCGCGCGCTCGGCGAACGCCTTCTGCGAATCGGCGATCTCCTTGAACAGCGGGTTGTCCGCCGTGCGCTTGGCCGCCGCCGCGTCGTAGCCGGTAAGCTGTTGCTGCAATATGGCGTCAGGGGTCTTGTAGAACTTGACGCCCTGCTTGGTCTGCATATCGGCATAGTCCTGCGAGTAGCGATGAACCGCTTTCCACGACATATCCGCCGACGCAGCTTCCACTGCGTTCTCGATGATGGCCTTCATCTTGTCCGGCAAGGCATTGAACTTGTCCTTGTTGAACATGATCTCGAACTGCTCGGCGTTCTGGTGATAGCTCTGCAGCATGCACACCTTGGACACGTCCGGGAAGCCGAGCAGACGATCGGAGCTGGCATTATTGAACTCGGCCGCATCCAGCAGCCCGCGGTCCATGGCCGGCACGATCTCGCCGCCGGGCAGGGCGTTGACCGCCGCGCCGAGAGCGGTGAACACGTCAATCGAAATGCCCACGGTACGGAACTTGAGGCCCTTGAAATCCCCTACCTTGGTGATCGGCTTCTTGAACCAGCCGAGCGGCTGCGTCGGCATCGGACCGTACGGGAACGAAACCACGTTGGCACCGATCGATTTGTAGAGTTTCTCCAGCAGTTCCTTGCCGCCGCCGTACTTGTGCCAGGCAAGCAGCATGTTGGCGTCCATGCCGAAAGCGGGGCCGGAGCCCCACAGCGCCAGGGCGTTCTGTTTGCCGTAGTGATACACCAGCACGCCGTGACCGCCGTCGAGCGTGCCCTTTGACACCGCATCCAGCAGGCCGAAGGCCGGCACCACCGCGCCCGCCGGCAGCACTTCGATCTTGAGCTCGCCGCCGGTCATGTCATTCACCTTCTTGGCGAAGTCGAGCGCGTACTCGTGGAAGATGTCCTTCGCCGGCCACGTGCTCTGCCAGCGCATGCTGGTTACCTGTGCCTTGACGATGGCGGGAAATCCGATCGCCGCTGCACCACCAACGGAAGCCGCCGTGGCCGTGAGGAATTTCCGGCGGGACATCGCGCGCGCGGAATTCTTCGAGCCGGCGGATTTCGATTTGATTGTTTTCTTGTTCATCGCTTCCTCCTTGTTGCAGGTTGTCTGTGAGGTTAAAGCTTCCTTAACACTACCGCTCTAGTCTACTCTTGAGTATCGGCCGATATCCAGCAAGAACCTCGCGGGTTCCGCGAGCACGCCGGGCCGCCGTCAATTTTCCTTTTCACGATACGCAACGGACACCTGTATCGCGGGATAAAGCCGGGTTTACGGGTGGGGACAGGATGCCCGGATCCGATCAGGTCAAGGCAAGTTTTCCGGGCCCGCCTGGTACTTCACGCACCAGCCGCGGCACCAGATAGCCCGGCAGGCGCGCCTGCAGTTCCTGCATCAACCGCCGCGCCGCGATTTCATCCACATCGAAATGCGCCGCGCCCTGCACCTTGTCAAGCATGTGCAGGTAATACGGCAGCGTCCCGGTTTCAAACAATGCCTCGCTCAAATCCGCCAGCGCCTCGACACTGTCGTTGACGCCGCGCAGCAATACGGACTGATTGAGCAATTCTGCCCCCGCGTTCTTCAGCGCCGCCAAGGCCTGCCGCGCCGCGTCGTCCAGCTCCTGCGCGTGATTGGCATGCACCACGATCACCGGTTTCAGTTTGGTGTCGCCGAGCCAGCCCAGCAGTTCGTCGTTGACGCGCTCGGGCAACACGACCGGCAACCGGGTGTGCAGGCGCAAGCGCCGGAGATGCGGGATGGTTTCCAGTTGCCGCGCGAGTTCGGCCAGGCGACGGTCGGACAGGGTCAGCGGATCGCCTCCGCTGAGGATGACTTCCTTGAGGCTGTGATCGTGGGCAATGTATTCCAGCGCCGCCTGCCACCGGTCGACTGCGGGATTGGCATCGGCGTAGGGGAAGTGGCGGCGGAAACAGTAACGGCAATGCACGGCGCAGGCGCCGGTCACCGTCAACAGCACCCGTGCCTGATATTTATGCAACACACCGGGCACCGTCATGGCCGCCAGGTCGCCGACCGGGTCGGCACCGAACCCCTCCGCCGTCAGGCATTCCTCCGCCAACGGCAGCACCTGCCGCAACAGGGGATCGTGCGGATCGCCCTTGCGCATGCGCGCGACGAACCCGCGCGGCACGCGCAGCGGGAACAGCCGGGCCGCGGCCTGCGCCGCCGGCAGCCATTCCTCGCCCAGCCCCGCCGCGGCCAGCAATTCAGCGGGCCCGGTGATGGCGCGGGCCAGTTGCGATTGCCACGCGGGGACCTGCCTTAAAACGGAAGTTCCGGGTATCATAGCGCGCTCATTTTTTACCAGACGCAAATATTAAAGGTGTGTGATGGCAACTTACAGTACCAATGAATTCAAGGCCGGTCTCAAAGTCATGCTCGACGGCGACCCGGCGTCGATCGTCGAAAACGAGTTCGTCAAACCCGGCAAGGGCCAGGCCTTCAGCCGTGTGCGAATCCGCAACCTCAAAACCGGACGCACCATCGAGCGTACCTTCAAGTCCGGCGAGACCATCGAGGCCGCCGATGTGGTGGACGTGGAGATGCAGTATCTCTACAACGACGGCCAGTTCTGGCACTTCATGAACCCGGAATCCTACGAGCAGATGGCCGCCGACAAAAATGCCGTGGGCGACAACGCCAAATGGATGAAGGAACAGGACGTCTGCATCATCACGCTGTGGAACGGCCTGCCGCTCATCGTCGAGCCGCCGAATACCGTCACGCTCAAGGTCACTGAAACCGACCCCGGCCTCAAGGGCGACACCTCGGGTGGCGGCGGCAAACCGGCGACGCTGGAGACCGGCGCGGTCGTGCGCGTGCCGCTGTTCGTCAAGGAAGGCGAAACGATCAAGGTCAATACCCGCACCGGCGAGTACCTCTCGCGCGCCTGATCTTATGAGAACCGATACTTCCGGTGACTGGCAACCCGCCGCCACGCTGGAAGTCCTGAAGCTCCGCGCCCGGCTGCTGGAACGCATCCGGGCGTTTTTTTCCGCGCGCGGCGTGCTCGAGGTCGAAACCCCGGTGCTCTCCGGCGCCGCGACCACCGATCCCGCGCTGGCGAGCTTCACCACGCGCTACACCGGCCCGCTGTTCCCGCAGGGGCAGATGCTGTACCTGCACACCTCGCCGGAATTCCCCATGAAGCGCCTGTTGGCCGCCGGCAGCGGTTCGATTTACCAGATGTGCAAGGTCTTCCGCGACGGCGAGGCCGGACGGCAACACAATCCGGAGTTCACGCTGCTGGAATGGTATCGCGTCGGCTTCGACCACCACCGGCTGATGGACGAAACCGGCGAGCTGGTCATGGACTTGCTGGCGCCGCCCCTGTCACTGCAACCGCCGGAACGGCTGACCTACCGCGAGGCCTTCCAACGCCACGCCGGCCTCGATCCGTTAGCAGCGTCACCCGATGAATTCAGGCAGGCCGCCAAGGCTCATGGCATCAGCATATCGCCCGAGCTGGTTTCGGAAAAAGCACCCGACCCCTGGCGCGACCTGCTGCTCACGCATGTGGTTGAACCGAAACTGGGTCAGGGGCGACTCACCTTTATATATGACTACCCTGCCTCCCAGGCCTCGCTCGCCCGCATTCAACCGGGCAATCCGCCGGTGGCGGCGCGTTTCGAGCTTTATCTCAACGGTATCGAGCTGGCGAACGGCTTTCACGAACTGGCCGAGGCGGGCGAACAGCGCCGGCGCTTTGAAGCGCAACTTCGCATTCGCGAAATGAGTGGATTGCCGGTTGTGCCAGTGGACGAGCGTCTGCTGGCGGCGCTGGCGCACGGCCTTCCGGATTGCGCCGGGGTGGCGCTCGGCTTCGATCGCCTGGTGATGCTGGCCTGCGGCGCGCGCACGATCGACGAGGTAATCGCCTTCCCCATTGATCGGGCGTAGGTTGGGGTGAGTGCAGTGAACCCCAACAAGCGGCGACTGAGCGTTGGGGTTCGGCGCGACCCTCTCCCCTTGCCCTCTCCCGCAAGTGGGAGAGGGGAGTTGGCGATACGGCGCTTTTAATGTTGGCGCCTCACCCCAACCTACACTTTTAGCCAGAAAGTCACCGGGCCGTCATTGGTCAGCGTCACCTGCATGTCGGCCCCGAACACGCCCGCCTCCACCGACGCATACTGCGCCCGCGCCTGCTCCACCAGATAATCGAACAGGCGCCGGCCCGTCTCCGGCGCCGCCGCGGGCGTGAAGCTCGGGCGCATGCCCTTTTCGGTGTCGGCGGCCAGAGTGAACTGCGGCACCAGCAACAATCCGCCGCCGATATCCCTGACGTTCAGATTCATCTTGCCGGCCACGTCCGGGAACACGCGATAGCCCAGCAACCGTTCCAGCAGCCGGTCCGCGCGCGCGGTATCGTCGCCCTGCTCCACGCCGACCAGCACCAGCAGTCCGCGTCCGATGACACCGACGGTTTTGCCGTCGACATCGACCCGCGCGGAGCTGACGCGCTGCAAAAGACCGATCATGGAATTTCCGGTTCGTGGTTCATTCGGGCGGCGCAAGCGTAGTATATTTACCCGACTCATCAAAGACCGGAAGGAACTGACGATGCCCACCCTGCCCGAGAAAGACCAGCAGATCCTGGCGGCCCACGCCGGGTTGGTACACGCGGTGGTAAAAACCTGCCACAACCGCGACCTGCTGCCGCAACTGGAACAGGTACTGAAACTCTCGGAGGAAAACGGCTGGAACCGGCTGGTGGCTTCCATCCGGCGCATCCTCGGCGGTCAACGCGACATCAGCGTTTTGCAGGATCTGGACGAGGAAGATCGCGTTATCACGGAGGCGATCCTGCGCGGCCTGCAAAACCCGGAAACCCTGCCCGATCTCAATGCGGCGGTCGATCCGGATCACGCCGCCCCCGGTCTGGCCTCGATGGTGGCTGCGGCGCGGCGGGGCGATGTCGAGGCGCTGCGCGCGTTGGCGGACATGGCGACCCAGATGCGCGACGCCGGCGGCGACATGGCGCGCCTGGCTTCGGCGCTGTCACAAATGGAACAGGGTGAGGACGATGTCGAAAAATTGTCGCGCGGTATGAGCCCGGCGGGGGTGAAACTGGTGGAAACGATCCTCGGAGAACTGAAAAAAATCTGACGCGGGCGCCGGGTTCAGGCTGCCACGCCGGCCACCGACAGCATCGGCGCCGCCGCGGTTTGATCGTCAAACCATGACAGCTCCATGGGCAGCGCGATTTCCATGACGATCGGCAGATGGTCCGAGAAGGAACAGTTAAGCGCTTCAATCCGTTCCACCTTCAGTGACGACGACACCAGGATCTGGTCGAGGTTGCGCGAAGGCCGCCAGCTGGGGAAAGTCGGCAGGTCATGCGGCGGTTCGCGCAACACGGTGTGGCGCACCAGCCAGTCGATCTCGCGGCTGTCGGTGCCGCAATTCATGTCGCCCATCACGATCGCGTGACGATAACTGCCGATGACATCCGCAATGCATTCGAGCTGACGGAAACGCGCGCGTCGTCCCAGGGCCAGGTGCGCGATCACCAGAATCAGCGCGTCCGCGCCGTACCCGAAACGTACCGTCAGCGCGCCGCGGCCCGGGATCATGCCGGGGAGTTTCACCTCCGTCACCTCCGCGGGACGCAGACGACTCAACAGTCCGGTGCTGTGCTGTCCCAGCTTCCCGAGGTTGCGGTTGGTCTGGTCATACCAGTAGGGAAAGCGCGCCGACATCGCCAGATATTCCGTCTGGTTGATGAAACCGCTGCGCAGGCTGCCGCCGTCCACTTCCTGCAAGCCGACGATATCGAACCCGCCCACAAGCTTGCCGATGCGGTCGAGATTGTCGAGGCGCTTCGGGCAGGGCAGGACGTGTTTCCAGCTGTGCGTGAGGTAATGGCGATAGCCGTTGGTGGCGATGCCGGTCTGAATGTTGTAGCTGAGAAGCTTGAGCCGTCTTGTGGCAGTCGCGGCCGCGTCCGGTTGCTTCCTGTCGCCGGTGGTGATGCCGGAGAGGGTGCTGCTTACTGAAATTCTCATCTCGGGAGGATTATCTCACACTTCCAACGCGTACGCGGCGAAATTTGCCGCTGGTTCTCCTGTAAACCTAGCCGATATTCGGGGTCGCGCAAGCCGTGGCGGACAAATGGCAACAAAAAGCCCGACGACAGGCTGCCCCGGGCGGGGGATAAAACCCGCTCACTCCCGGACCGGACCCGGCGCCTGCTTCGCTCCGCATCCTGTTGCGCCCGAAAACCCCGAGGTTCCCGTCTTCTCGGGAGTTCACCCCGTGGGTCGATCATCCGCCGGCACCGCTGCCAAACAAAACGCTGCGGAACACTACAAAAAAAAAGAAACCCCGACCATTTCTGATCGGGGTTTCTGAAATAAAAGCCAGGCAGTGTCCTACTTTGCCCGGCGCATCCCTGCGCCGGGCCCTCCGGGCTCGCTGCGCTCGCTCAAAATCGCTCCCGGCGATTTTGTCACGTGGGGGCGAGGCGGGGTTGTGGCAAAGGTCCGGTGGACCTTTGCCCCGCCGAGCGGGTGCGCGCATGGTTCGCGCACCCCGGACCGCGAGCGAAGCGAAGCGGCCCCACACAATAGTTAAATGGGTCTCCCCACGAAAAATAAAAAACTCCCGGCACTTTCGTACCGGGAGTTCTGAAAATAAAGCCTGGCAGTGTCCTACTTTCACGTGGGGAGACCCCACACTATCATCGGCGCTGAGCAGTTTCACTTCCGAGTTCGGAAAGGGATCGGGTGGTTCCCGCTCGCTATGGCCGCCAGGCAGACCTTTTACGCTGTTGCATTTTCATGCAACAGCCTATGTTCGGGCAGTGTATGTAAGTAAAAAGCGCGGGTTGTGTTGCTTTGGCTTCGACCAAACACCCGGCGTCTTGGGTGTTATATGGTCAAGCCACACGGGCAATTAGTACTCCTTAGCTCAACGCCTTACGGCGCTTACACATGGAGCCTATCAACGTGGTGGTCTACCACGGCCCTTCAGGGGAGTTAAACCCCCGGGGAGATCTCATCTCGAGGTGGGTTTCACGCTTAGATGCTTTCAGCGTTTATCCCGTCCGAACTTGGCTACCCGGCAGTGCCACTGGCGTGACAACCGGAACACCAGAGGTTCGTCCATCCCGGTCCTCTCGTACTAAGGACAGATCCTCTCAAATCTCCAACGCCCACCGCAGATAGGGACCGAACTGTCTCACGACGTTCTGAACCCAGCTCGCGTACCACTTTAAATGGCGAACAGCCATACCCTTGGGACCGGCTACAGCCCCAGGATGTGATGAGCCGACATCGAGGTGCCAAACACCGCCGTCGATATGAACTCTTGGGCGGTATCAGCCTGTTATCCCCGGAGTACCTTTTATCCGTTGAGCGATGGCCCTTCCATACAGAACCACCGGATCACTATGACCGTCTTTCGACCCTGCTCGACTTGTCTGTCTCGCAGTCAAGCACCCTTCTGCCATTACACTCGACGCACGATTTCCGACCGTGCTGAGGGTACCTTCGCGCTCCTCCGTTACTCTTTGGGAGGAGACCGCCCCAGTCAAACTACCCGCCACACACTGTTCCCGGCCCGGATTACGGGTCAAGGTTAGAACCTCAAAGCTATCAGGCTGGTATTTCAAGGTTGACTCCACGAAGGCTGGCGCCTCCGCTTCAAAGTCTCCCAGCTATCCTACACAGACAGCTTCAAAGTTCAGTGTGAAGGTATAGTAAAGGTTCACGGGGTCTTTCCGTCTTGCGGCGGGAACGCTGCATCTTCACAGCGATTTCAACTTCGCTGAGTCTCGGGTCGAGACAGTGTAGCCATCATTACGCCATTCGTGCAGGTCGGAACTTACCCGACAAGGAATTTCGCTACCTTAGGACCGTTATAGTTACGGCCGCCGTTCACCGGGGCTTCGATCAAGGGCTTCGTCTTGCGACTAACCCCATCAATTAACCTTCCGGCACCGGGCAGGCGTCA